>CALFEW010000092.1 GCA_937958365.1 uncultured Chloroflexota bacterium
ATCAGCACCCCTTCTACGACCACCGATTTGATAATTTCCAGGTCCACTGCGCCGATGGCCCGCATTACCCCGATTTCACGCGTGCGCTCGAGCACGTTCATGCCCATCGTGCCCGTAAGGCCGATGCTGCCCACAAACGCGGTTAGCAGGGCCATGAAGACCAGGAACGTAATCAAAATGTTCATGGCCTGGGAGCTTTGTTTTTGCGTTACCAGGCCGGCCTCAATATCGCTGATGCGGAAATCCAGCGCTTTGAGGTACACATCGAGGTCGGCGCTGACTCTTTCCTGGCTTTCCAGAGTAGACTCGTCGGCAACCACCCGGTAAGTGGCCGCCTGACCGGGCGCATTGATCTGGGCAGAAATAACGTCGTAGGTGGCGTAGCCCAACGTGCCGCCAAACATGTCTGTGAAGCGGAAAATACCCACCACCGGCCATTCCTCGGCGCGCTGGCCCTGGATGCTGATGCGCACGGTATCGCCCGGCTTCAGGTCGGGCAGTTCGCTCCAGATGGAATCGGCCAGGACCAGGGCTTTGCCTTCGTCGGGGAGGAGCCAACGGCCGTCCAACATATCCGGCTTCAGCAGTTTTGTCGTCGGCGGCGGGGCGACAAGCTGCACGTTCTCGATAACGTTGTCGTCGGCGTCTAAAATTTCTGCGCCCGCGCCCGACCAGCCTTCCACGTATTGCACGCCGGGCACTTGCGCGACGGCGTACTCTACCTCAGAAAGACGATACGGCCGTTCAAACGTCACCATCACGTCGGCCATAAAGTGCTGCGCCAACTGCTCCCGGAAATGGTTCAGCGAGATACGCACGTTAAAGACGGCGATAAAAATTGCCCCGGCCATTGTCAGCGTAAACAAAGTGAGCGCGAGCCGCCCTTTGCGGCGAAACGTGTTGCGAATAGAGAGAATTAACGGCCGTTCCACCCACATCAGCCGCGCCCCCAAACGTTCCAGCCAGACGGCCGTCGAACCCTGCCCGCTCAACCCATCATGGCTGATCGCCCGACGCACCGTCGTCTTAGACCCCCGACGCACCGGGAAAAAACCGGCCGCCAGCGGCACCAGCAGGGCAATCGCCACCTGCAAGCCCACCGCCAGCGGCACCACGCGAAAACCTTGCAGTTCCGCGCTCATAAAACCGGCGATAAATTCCGCCAGTTGATACCCGGCCACCACCCCGGTCGGCACGGCAATCAGCAAAGCGATAAAACCATAAGCCAAAATGAGCAAAATATACATGCCCGAAATCTGGAAACTACGCGCACCCACCAGCTTCATCACCCCGATCTGGCGCAAATGCTGCGCCAGCAGCGCGTTGAGCGTATTGACGATGAGCGAACTGCTCAGCAGCATGATCAGCACGCCCAACGCGCCCAACACGCCCAACATCGCCAGCGCCAGGTACGCCAGCGGGTGTTCATTGGTCTTGCTGATGGTCGTCTGGTAGACCTGACGGCCGTTCTTCTCGATTTTGGCTTCGACGGCGTCGGCGATGACTTGAATGGCGTCTTCGTCGTCCGCGTGTTCGCTGACGCGCACGTAGAGACGGTTGTAATTCTCCGTACCGCCCAGCCAGGACACCGAGTCCAGCGGGATATACGCTCTGGGCGGCGACATAAAATCGCCGGCGGCGGCCTGATCGCCCACCAGCCCCACCACCGTCAGGTCACGGGTTTCCCCGTTTGCCAGTTGGATGTGGGCCACGTCACCTACCTGCAAGCCGGTGTCGTTCATCATGTCCTGCCGCACCAATAGCTCGTGACCGGACGGCCGGGCGCTGCCTTCAATGGGAACCAGCAAATTAATGGCCGAGGTGGCAAAATCATCGTTGGCTATCAGGGCCAGATTTTGCCAGGTCTGGCCTGTGCGGCTGACGCGCACCGTCATCGCGTTGCGGCCCTCGGCGTCGGCGACGCCGGGCATCCGAGACACGGAATGGACAAATTCGTCATCAAAGGCATCCGTGATGATTTCGATGTTGGCCGGTTGGGCGGCAGCATAGCTGACGTTGATGTCTTCAGAGAAGATGACATACGTGGCGGCAATCGTGCCGATGGCAAATACGCCCACGGCGATGGAGGCCACCACCAACAGCGTGCGCGTTTTGCTCACCCAGAGATCGGCCAGCACTTTGCGCCAGCGTGGTCGCATAACATTCGCGTTCATAGCTGCACCACCGTGACAGGCGCAAGGAGTTGTGACTGATCCGGCCGGAGTACCGGGTGAACGGCCGTGTTGCGCACGATCTCACCATCGGCAATGAGGATGGTCTGGTCGGTGCGGCTGGTGAGCGACGGATCGTGAGTGACGATGAGGATGGTTTTGCCGCGCGCGGCCAAATCTTGAAAGACGCCAATGATCACGTCGGCGGCGCGCGAGTCCAGATTGCCGGTCGGTTCGTCGGCGACGATGATGGGCGGGTCGGTGGCCAGGGCGCGGGCGATGGCCGCGCTTTGCTGCTGGCCGTTGGAGACGGCGGCAGGCAAATCGTGAACGTGATCGGCCAGACCAACCATTGTCAGGAGTTCCAGAGCGCGTAACGGCCGTTCCTGGGCCGGAAACACGCGGCAGTAATCCATCGGCAGAATGGTGTTTTCCAACAGCGTCAGCGTGGGCAAAAGCTGAAAAAATTGGAAAACAATGCCCACGTTGCGGCCGCGCCACAAAGCGCGCTGGCTCTCGCTCATTTTGTAAATGTCCTGGCCGCCGATACGCACCTCGCCGGAGGTGGGATGGTCAATGCCCGTGAGCATGTTGAGCAGGGTAGATTTACCGCTGCCCGATTTGCCCACAATCGAGACAAACTGACCGTAATGCAGTTCCAGATCAATGCCTTTGAGGGCGGTGAATTTCCCGGCGGCGTTTTCGTAGGTTTTGACAACGCTGCGCAGGTGGATGGCGGGTTGATTGGGGGAGTTTGTTGGTTTGCTGGTTGATTGGTTGGTCGGCAGGTGGATGTGGTGGGCATGGGCGTGGGTGTGGGCAACGGCCGTTTCCTTTTCCCCGGCCTCCCCCTCGGTCACAAGCCGACCATCGGCAATATGCAC
>CALFEW010000093.1 GCA_937958365.1 uncultured Chloroflexota bacterium
ACGGCGAATACCATTACGGCCGTGGAACGGCTACGGATACGCTGGCCCACATCGCCGCCAATTACCCGGCAGAAAAGCCGGGCATCGTGGCGGCGCTGCGCGCCCAACTCCCCCCGTTAAAACCTGATGGCGACGTGGACGCGCCGCCCGATTTCTTGGATGAACAGTGGACGGCCGTCGCCATGGCTTTAGGTCAATTGCAAGACCAGGAAAGCCGCCCACAAATTGAAGCGCTCTTCCGCCAGGACCTGATCGAAGAATCCATGATTTCGTATGAAGATTATGAGTCTGATGTCGAGAGCGATTCCCCACGGGCGTTTTTACAGCTTGCCCCTTATGATATTCTGAAGGAGTATCAGGCGCTGCATCACCAGAGAAAGAGCGAGGATACCAGGGCGCTGCGTAAGGATTTGTTGCGCGACCAGGGTCTTATGCCGCCACTGCCTGCCCCCGAACCCACCAGGAACCGGTTGAGTGATTGGGTGAACACGAAACTGGTCAAGACGCCAGCCACCCATGCGCCTCAGGCGCAAAAAGTGGGCCGAAACGATCCGTGTCCGTGCGGCAGCGGCCTGAAATACAAGAAATGTCACGGCAAGCCGGGCGCGCCGCCTTTGTAAGTTAGACTGTATACGAAACCTTCCATGACAGAATTGCCCATGCAAATTGGCATGAACGGCCGTTTCTTTCCCGGCAACTGGCGTCCGGCGCGTGACGAGATTGTCTTTGCCCGTCTGGCCGGATTTCAGTGCATCCAGTTTCCTGGTCCGGCGGATGGATTGGGTCTGGAGCGGCTGGGCGATTCGTTGGCGACGGTGTCGCTGGCGCTGCGGCGGGCGCGGATCACGGCCGTTATGGAAATGGTGGTATCGCTGTATGGCAACGGCCGTACCGCCGCCGGTCATACGCCTTTAGACGTCCTGCGCGCCAATTTGCAGGCCATCATCACCCTGCCTTGTGCCCGCGTCCACTGGCACATCGTGCTGGCGGAAGCATTGACCGCCCCGCAAATTATCGAGCTGGAAGAATCGCTGCTGCCCCAATTTGCCGCGGCGGTAGAACTGGCGCAAACGCACGGCTTTCGCTTCGGCTTCGAGCATAATGCGGCAGACGTACCGATTTTTCATGAGCCGGAACGCTGCCGCCAGGTGTTAACGGCCGTGCCCAACCTCGGTTTTGTTTGGGATTTCAACCATACGCGGCCCGAAGATTTCGACGCCTTTTGCGCGCTGGCGCCGCGCTTCAGCCTGCTGCACATTTCGGACACGCTCTGGCCGGAAGTGAACTACCATTTGCCGCTGGGGCAGGGCAGCCTGAACCTGACCGCGTTTTGTCGGGCGGCGCTGGACGGCGGGTTTCGCGGTCCGGCTGTTTTGGAAATTGGCGGGCTGCCAAAATCGGGCGGTTACGGCCGTGACACCGACGACGCCCTCCACGCCTCACACCACGCCCTGACCGACGCCATCCACCGGGCAACGAGCGCCTGATGGCGTCGCTGGC
>CALFEW010000094.1 GCA_937958365.1 uncultured Chloroflexota bacterium
TTGGCGACTGAGTTCCGTGTTCTGTATTCCGTGTTCCGTGTATTACGGATTACGGATTACGGATTACGAAAACAAACGCTATCATTGACGCATGATCAAACAGCCACTTCTTAACAATTTATGCCTTTTTGCGCTAACGGCGCTGTTTTTTTGGACGACCGGCTGCCGGCCGGCCGAGCCAATCGTGCCTACACAGATGCCGACGGCCGTCATGGTGCGTACGTTTACCCCTCAACCCACACCAACGCACACGCCTGTGCCCACGGTTACGGAAACGGCCGTGCCCACCAGCACACCGGTCATTCAACGGCCGTCGGCCACCCCTCTGCCGACAAATACGCCTCCGGCCACAGCCACCACACCGGCCAACGCCATCACGCAGACGGTGGGTTTATCCGTGCAGCAGCGTCCCATTGTGGATTACCAGTTCAAAAACGGCCCCAACCACATCGTTTTTGTAGGCGGAATGCACGGCGGTTATGAGTGGAACACAATTTTGCTGGCGTATGAAACAATTGATTATTACCAGGCCAATTTAGACCTGATCCCCGATTCCATCACACTGCACATCATTCCCTCGGCCAACCCGGATGGACAGTTTTTGGTGACGGGCAGCGCGGAGCGTTTTGCGCCGACTGTCGTGATCAGCGATACGCTGCCCGGCCGTCTGAACGGCAATGGCGTGGATTTAAACCGTAATTGGGCCTGCAATTGGCGGGCCGATGCGTTATGGCGGGACCAATGGGTAGATGGCGGGAGCGAGGCGTTTTCGGAGCCGGAGACGGCGGCGCTGCGTGATTACCTGTTGGCTTTGCAGCCCAAAGCGGTGATTTTCTGGCACAGCGCTTTAAATGCTGCCATTGCCGCCGGCTGCCCAAACACCCATCAGCCTTCTTACCAATTGGCAACCATTTATGGAATTGCCAGCGGCTATCCGATTTATGAAGCGTTTACCAGTTATGCAATTACCGGCGACGCCAGCGATTACCTGACGACGCAGGGTATTCCTTCAATGACGGTCGAACTGATCAACCACGACGATACCGATTGGCGGCAAAACCTGGGGGGAATAACGGCCGTTCTTGATTATTACGCCACCATTCAAGAGTAGGGCTGGTTGCAAAACAAAAACCCACAAAAGTCGTTGAGACTTTTGTGGGTTACAAATCTGCCAGGTAGAGACAAGCCGGTGGCTTGCCCTAAACGTGCCTGAAATCTAAATGATGCCCAACTTCTTGCCACCATCAATGATGACATCGGCGCAGTAATCAATGTCCTCCAGGGTGTGGGCCGCGGAAATGCAAGCCCGCAGCCGGGCCAGACCTTCCGGGACCACCGGGGCAACGATGGCCTGAACAAAAATGCCGTTATCGCGGCAGTGCCGGGCCAGTCTGGCTGCCGACTCGGTGGAGCCGCACACGACGGGCACGATAGCTGTTTCGGTGAACAGCAGGTTATAACCGGCATCCTTCAGTTTGTTGGCGAAGCGCAGGTAGTTGTTTTGAATCTTCTGCACGCGCCAGGGTTCTTCTTCGATGACGTCGAAGGCGGCTTTGGCCGCGGCGGCTGAAGCCGGGGGCACGGCCGCCGAGAAGATGAAGGCGCGCGCTTCGTGCTTGAGGAAGTTGATGAGTTCGTGGTTGCCGGCCACGTAACCACCGGCGCTGGGGATGGTCTTGCTGAGGGTTCCCATTTTGATGTCTACGGTATCGGCTGGCAGCCCGAAATGCTCTTCGATGCCATGCCCGGTTGCACCGATAACGCCGACGGAATGGGCCTCGTCAATCATCAGGTACGCGCCGTATTTCTTGCACAGGCGCGACATGGTTGGCAAATCAATGATGTCGCCATCCATGCTAAACACGGCGTCGGCAATGACCAGGACACGGCCGTTTTTGTCTGCCTGTTGCAGCCGTAATTCCAGGTGGTCCATGTCGTTATGGCGGAACCGGATGAACTTGGCCATAGACAGCAGGCAGCCATCCACAATGCTGGCGTGATTCAGCTTGTCGCAAATCACCGTATCGCCTTTGCGCAGCAGGCTGGAAATCGTCGCCAGATTGGTCACGTAACCGCTGGACATGGTGATGGCGGCGTCGGCGTGTTTAAATTCGGCGATGCGCGTTTCCAGCTCGTTGTGCAGTTTCAGGGAACCGGCCAGCAGGCGTACGCCGTAAGTGCCGGTTCCGTAATGGTCTACGGCTTCTTTGGCCGCTGCGTTAATTTTCGGATGACCGATCAATCCCAGGTAAGAGTACCCACCCAGCATGATCATTTCGCCATAATTGATGACGTTGACACGGCCGTTGGGCAGCAGTTCTTCGGTGGCTTCCAGGTAAAAATAAAGCCCTTCTTCTTTGTAATGTTTTACATCCCAAAGCATCTCTGGCGTCAGAGCCAGTCTATCCGCAGGTTCTATGCTGTTCATCCTTATCTCCTAACGTAAGATTTCGCACTTTTTGTCATTGCTTTGTGGTAGGGACAGTGCCAGCCTACCTGAGCGACCACCAGGGTGCGCTCTCGATTTTTGCGAAGGTTCAACCTATCCTACAATGCCATCCATGAGTTCAGCTTAAACTGTAAAAGATCGCCCAATTCTATCCCCCCCCTACCGATCTTGCCACATGCCTATCTGCCAATTTGCCGTCGCAGCCTACCGTGAACCAGTAAACCTTGCGACTAAAAAAAAAGCCCCGCAGCGTTTGTCAGAAACAAACACCGGCGGAGCTTTTATGACGGGTATGGATCACCAGTTTAATGGTCGCGGTTGATGACCGCTTCAATCATGTTGGCTAATTCGTCGCGGGCCGGTGAAGGGGGAACTGCCTCCAGCGCTTTGTGGGCGCGCACGGCCGTTTCTTCGGCTTGCATCCGGGCAACTTCTACGGCCCCGGAGGCCCGCAGCCCGGCCATCATCTGTTGGATGGGGTCTGGCTCTTCCAGTTCGGCAACGGCCGTTAACCCATCCTCCTCCAATTTTCCGCCATTTTGCGCCACCGACAACACGCCGCGCCCTTGCGAAAGGTCCAGCCCTACGGGTTTGCCCATCGCTTCTGGGTCGCCAATGATGTCCAAAATGTCATCCACAATCTGGAAAGTCAGCCCCAGGTTATAAGCATATAGCCCCAGTGCATCCACGATGGTTTGCTCCGCGCCGGCCAGCCAGGCTCCCAACTGGGCAGACGCTTGAAACAGGCTGGCCGTCTTCAGGCTGATAATTTGTTTGTACGTTTCCCGATCCATCGAACCGGATTTGGCCGCCGCCGCTTGCAGCGTTTCACCCTCTACCAATCGGGTGCAAGCTGTGGCGATCATCACGTTCGGTTCCGCCCCGTAGGGAGCCATTAATTCATACACCTTCGCGAAGAGATAGTCACCCGTCAAAAGGGCAAATGTCCGTCCCCAGCGTGCATGAACTGTCACCTTGCCCCGGCGGGTCAGGCTGTGATCATTGATGTCATCGTGAACCAGGGTCGCGGTATGCACCATTTCTACGGCCGCCGCCATCGCCACGGCAGACTCCAGGTTTTGCCCGCCGGCCGCCAAATAAGCCAACAGCACAACGCGCGGCCGGACTCGTTTACCGCCCGACGTAACGATGTGTAAGCTGGCGTCTTCCAGCAGTTGGATGTCACTGGCGACAACAGACTCCAGCTTTCGTTCTACGGCCGTCATCCCTTGTTGCACTAATTCAGTTACCATAATGTTTACCTTGTTCACAACTTTCAATTTTTTTTGAACGCTTAAACGGATTATAGAATACGCCTTAAGGAGCGTCAAGAAAATTGTGAAACTTATCCCAATATCTAAGGTTGCTTCCCTGTTCCCTGAAGCGCATAATAAGGTCTCAAAAAAGGGGGCATCAGGCTTTCTGTAATCGCGTTCCGAAAGTGGTCAACCACAGGTTTCACCTGAAGCGGCTACGTGGAGAACACAGCATTCGGACGGCAAAAAGCCTGTCATCATTTATGAGCGCTTTACATGAACGCATTTTAAGAGAAGGGCAGAACCTGGGGCGGGGAATCCTTAAAATTGACAGCTTTCTCAACCATCAATTAGACGCTGAACTTATGGAAAGCATCGGTCAGGACATTGCCGACCGCTTTAACCATACCAACCCGACCCGCATCCTGACGGCCGAAGTCAGCGGCATTATTCCGGCGGTGATGACGGGCAAAGCGATGGGCAATTTGCCCATCGTCTATGCGCGCAAACATAAGCCCATTACCATGCAAGAGCCGGTCTTTGTAGACAGCGCGCCCAGTCACACCAAAGGCGGCGAAGTGCTGCTGATGGTGTCGCCGGAATTTCTGCACGCCGAGGATCGCATTCTTATTGTGGATGATTTTTTGGCGACCGGGCGTACCATTGATGCGCTGGCGCGCATTGTAAAAAGCAGCGGAGCGACGTTGGTAGGCATTGCCGCCGTCGTTGAAAAGACGTTTGAAGGCGGCCGTGAAGCTCTGGCGCATTGGAACGTGCCCATCGAAGCCGCGGCCACCATCGTCAGTATGGATGATGGTCAGATTATTTTGGCTTGAGCCATAGGGCGGAGATTGACGATTAAAGGCGAAGTCTATGACCCATCTGCAACATGATACGATTGTCGTTCTGGATTATGGTTCGCAGTATTCGCAGCTTATTGCGCGGCGGGTGCGGGAAGCCAACGTGTTTTGCGAGCTTTTCTCCTGGTCTACGCCGGCCGAGACGATTCTGGCGCTGAATCCCAAGGGGTTTATCTTGAGTGGTGGCCCAAACAGCGTCTACGACCCCGGCGCGCCGACGCTGCCGGCGTATGTTTTGCAAAGTGGTTTGCCGGTTTTGGGGATTTGTTATGGGATGCAGTTGTTGGCGCACGGCCGTGGCGGGCGCGTCGGTTCCAGCCCTAAACGAGAGTATGGCCCGGCCACTTTGCAGCTCAACGAGCCGGAAAATCCTTTGTTTAAAGATTGGAGATTAGAGATTGGAGATTGGGAGAATCTTCAATCTTCCATCGCCAATCCTCAGCAAGTCTGGATGAGCCACGGCGACAAAGTCGAACAACTGCCGCCGGGCTTTCGGCCGTTGGCGCACACCGACAATTCCCCCTTCGCGGCGGCGGCGGACGTGGAACGGCGCTATTACGCGGTGCAGTTTCACCCAGAAGTGGTGCATACGCCGCAGGGGCGGCTGGTTTTGAGCAATTTTGTCCACCACGTTTGCGGCTGCGCCGCCGATTGGACCCCGGCTAATTTTATTGACGAGCAGGTGGCGGCGATTCGTGAGCAGGTGGGCAACGGCCGTGTCGTCCTTGGTCTTAGCGGCGGCGTAGATTCGGCGGTGGCCGCCGCGCTCATCCACAAAGCCATCGGTGAACAGTTGATCTGCATTTTTGTGGATCACGGACTGCTGCGCCAGGGCGAGGCAGCGCAGGTGGTTGAAACCTTCCAGCGCGAACAGGGCATGCACCTGGTAGCCGTCAACGCCATCGAAGAATATTTGGAAGCGCTGGCCGGCGTGACCGACCCGGAGAAAAAGCGGCGCATCATCGGCGAAAAGTTTGTGCGCATCTTTGAGCGCGAGGCCAACAAACTGGGCCAGATTGATTTCCTGGCCCAGGGAACCATCTACCCGGACGTGATCGAG
>CALFEW010000095.1 GCA_937958365.1 uncultured Chloroflexota bacterium
GAAGAGGTTGTGTTCGGTGAAGGCTACGGGGATGTCACGGCCGTTGGCAAACTGGTCCAGCGCCGCATCATAATCCTCCCGAATCCAGTCCCAGCCCGATTGCGGTTGGGACAGCACTTCCTGGTAAGAGCCGGGCGGCGTCCAAAAGGCATACTGGTGGATGATGTAAAAATCCATCACGTTGCCCGCTTCGTCAATGACCTCGTTACCCCAATCGCTCCAGCCATCTTGCGGGGCAACACCCACCGCGCCCACCTGAATCGAAGGGTCAACCTGTCTCATGGCATTGCGAAATTCCAGGTAGCCTTCGTGCCGGTTCGTGCCGGAGCCAATGCCGTTGACGTATTCACGGCCGTCGCACGTCCACACATCTTCCCACCCCCACGACAGGCAGTCGGTGCCGGAGTAGCCGCCGTAAATTTCATTACCAATTTCCCAGTAGGTGATGGGGTGCGGCGCGGGGTTGCCGTGGTTGCTGCGCAACTGCGCCCATTGGGCCACTGTGCCCCAATTTTGCCCACGCACATCCACGCCAATTACCCGGTTGTCGTTGACGGAACCGTTGAAAAAGGCGACCAGCGCCGCCGCTTCTTTGGCCGTGCCGTTTTGGTTGACGGTGTACATCAATTCTGCGCCGGTAGCCTGGCTGAAATTGATGAAGTCGGTGGGCGTAAGCACGCCCCAATCCCAGGGGCAGACGTTGTTTTGTTCGCAGTTGGCCCATTCGTAATAATTGCTCCAACTACCGCCGGGGACACGAACGACGGTGACGCCTGAGGCGATGGTGCGATTGATGAACGTGGAATCTTCGGTGCGCCACGTGCCCAACCAGGAAGGCAGATTGGTTCCCAGGAGCATAGGGTTGACGGCCGTTCCCGCAGCGCTGGCGTCTATGGTGATGTCGGCGGTGGGTTGGTTGGGGACGTTTTGTTGGGAGGGAGTAGATTCAGCCGGGGCAGCCTGTAAGCTGAGTACGGCGGCGCTAAACAGGGCCAGGAACACAAGCAAAGCAACTGCATGACGTTTAAGATGCATGACAATACCTCCATTTTGGCTAAATAAAAGATTAGGCGGCTCTTTGGAGATTCGGCCCTTGGTTCGGAGGTGGGGAGAGGGTGCGGTGGGAACGAAACGGCCGTTAGCAGGTACAGCGGGTTACGTTACAAGCAATCGCCCGCATTCTAACAAAAGAATCCGACCATCCAACGCCAATAGTACTATTGGCCCAGGGTATTCTTAACCGCAGATGAGGGAAGCGCAAACAAAGAGTGAACACAACCACAAAAGCCACTGAGACTTTTGTGGTTGTGCTGCCAGAATTATGGCTCCAGACGTAAGAGGGTGATCGAATAGGCGGGAAATGTGTAGGTGAATGGGTTGCTTAATGCTTCCAGAGGCGCGGAAGGCGCGTCTGACAGGTCGTCGGCGGGGTCGCTGACGCCGTTGAACGTCACCATCTGGCTGTCCAGCGCCGGGGCGGCGGCTACGTCGGCCAGCCCGCCGCTGAACGCCGCTGGCCCGCCATTGATGGCGACGTTGGTGGTGATAGGTTCGCCGGTTTTGTTGATGACCAGCAGGGAGAAACGGCCGTCATTCATCATCCCCGCATACGCGCTCAAGGTGGTATCGGCCGGATAAGAAGAGCTAACCGGCAGCAGCCGCGAGCCAAAACGCGCCCACAGCGGAAAGACGTAATACTGCGGATAACGGGCCAGCGTGTCCACGTTCATCAGGCCATAATCTGTGCCGTTGCCCGCCTGCCCGTTCGTCAAATCCCACTGGTTAGCCAGCGTAAAACCATGCGTCGCCATCTGGCCGATGGTGTCGGCCATGAACAGCATGTTCACGGCGCGGGTCATCCACTGGTCGTTGTCCTGGTCTTGCACGGAGAACAGATTGTATTCGGTGACGGCGATGGGCAGGCGACGGCCGTTGGCAAATGTATCCAGCGCCGCCTGCACCCCGGCCATCATTGGCTGCCAGACTTCGTGGGGTTGGGCCAATGCTTCGGCAAAACTGCCCGGCGGCTCAAAAAAGGCGTATTGGTGGATCACATAAAAATCCATCGCTTCGCCCGCTTCTTCGATCACCTCATTGCCCCAATTGCTCCAATCGTTTTGCACCGGCACGCCCACCGCGCCCACTTTGATGGACGGGTCCACAGCGCGCATCGCTTCTCGGAACTCCAGGAAGCCGGCGTGGCGGTCTGCGCCGCTGCCAACGCCCTGCACATATTCACGGCCGTCGCACGTCCACACCTCTTCCCAACCCCATGATACGCACTCTGCGCCCGTCAGCCCGGCATAAACCTCGTTGCCAAACTCCCAATAGGTGATGGACAAAGGCTCCGGGTTGCCATGTTCGGCGCGTAACTGCGCCCACTGCCCCACCGTCCCCCAGTCGCGCCCGCGGGCATCTTCGCCGATCACGCTCTCGTCGTCGGCTGCGCCGTTGAAAAAGGCGACCAACGCTGCCGCTTCCTGCGGCGTGCCGTTGGGATTCACAATGTACATCGCCTGCGCGCCCGTCGCCCGGACGAAATTGATGAAGTCGGTGGGCCGCAAAACGCCCCAATCCCAGGGGCAGATGTTGTCCATTTCGCAGGCCGACCAATCGTAGCTGTTGCTCCAACTGCCGCCAGGAATGCGGATGAGGCTGACGCCGGCCGCGGTGGTGCGTTCGATGAAGGCGGAATCTTCGGTGCGCCAGGGGCCTAACCAGGCAGGCAGATTGGTCCCCAGCAGGCGGGCGTCGAAGGGACGGAAATCATCGGTCACTTCAATGGTGAGGCCGTCAGGGATGGGGGTGGTGGGCACGGCCGTTTCCGCAGCGCCGATCGGTTCGTCTGTGGGTACGGCCGTTTCTGGCACGGCCGTCGGCGGGGTAGTGGTGGGATTGGCAACGGCCGTGGCCTCCGGCGAACCGCCGCAAGCGGCCAGAACAAACAAGGCAAACAAACTGAGAAGCGTGATAATTTTGGGCATGGCCCAATTATACGTCAGGTGGAGCCTTCGACGCTTGCCAAATAGCCTTGTTGCCGTCTGAACCCCATGATAAAATGCGCTCACTTTAACAGGGCGCAATTCGTTGCGCCCTGATTCGTGAGGAAGGAAATCATGCTCAAAACACGTTCTTGCGGCGAATTACGCGCCGAACATATCGGACAAACAGTCACCCTGGCCGGTTGGGTCAACCGCCGCCGCGACATGGGCGGCGTCATTTTTATTGACCTGCGCGACCGCGACGGCAAAACCCAGGTCGTCGTCAATTCCGGCCGTTCTCAGGAAGCCTTTAACCTGGCCGAGCAGGTGCGCGGCGAATACGTGCTGCAAGTCATCGGCGAAGTCTCCCACCGCCCCGAAGGGCTGGAAAACCCCAGCCTGGCTACCGGCGACATCGAAGTGCTGGCCGACAGCGTCACCATCCTGAACCCGGCCAAAACACCCCCCTTCCTCATTGACCGCGACGAGGTGGTGGACGAAACCTTGCGCCTCAAATTCCGCTACCTCGATTTGCGCCGCGAAAAAATGCAGCGCAACCTGATGATTCGTCACCGCGCCGTCAAATACATCCGCGATTACCTGGACGAACGTGGCTTCATTGAGGTAGAAACGCCCATCCTCTTCAAGTCTACCCCGGAAGGCGCGCGCGACTATCTGGTTCCCAGCCGCGTGCATCCCGGCCAATTCTACGCCCTACCGCAAAGCCCACAGCAGCTCAAACAGCTTCTCATGGTGGCCGGTTACGAGCGCTACTTTCAGATTGCCCGCTGTTTCCGCGATGAAGACCTGCGCGCCGACCGCCAGCCGGAATTCACTCAGCTAGACATGGAAATGAGCTTCGTCGAGCGTGACGACATCCTGGACCTGATCGAAGGCTTGATGGTGGGCATGGTCAAACACACCAGCCTGGTCCCCCTGGCCCACGATATGTTCCCACGCCTTAGCTACCGCGAAGCGATGGAACGCTTCGGCACAGACCGCCCGGACATCCGCTACGGCCTGGAACTGGTAGACGTGTCCGACATTGCCGGAGCCAGCGCCTTCAAAGTCTTTGCGGAAAACGTGGCCGCCGGTCATCCGGTGAAGGCGATTTGCGTGCCGGGCGCGGGCAGCTACAGCCGCAAAGAAGTGGCCGAACTGGAAGAGATCGCCAAAGCCAACGGCGCAAAAGGGCTGGCGACGATGGCCCTGGACCCGGAAACGGGTGAAATGAAGGGTTTCATCACCAAGTTTTTCACTGTGGATCAACTCATCGCCCTGACGGAACGGCTGAATGCCCAACCGGGCGACTTGCTGCTGTTTGCCAGCGACGTGAAGTACGTGGTGTACAGCGTGCTGGGCGCGCTGCGCGACGAAATGGGCGCACGCCTGGGTCTGAAGACCACCAATACCCTGGCCTTCTGCTGGGTGATTGACTTCCCGCTGTTCGAGGAGCATCTGGAAGATGGGCATTATGCGCCCAGCCATCATATGTTTACCGCGCCGAAGCGGGAGCAGATTCCGCTGCTGGATACGAACCCCGGCGCGGTGTTGAGCGAGCAGTATGACCTGGTGTGTAACGGGTTTGAGGTGGCCGGTGGGAGTATCCGAATCCATGAACGGCCGTTACAACGCAAAATCATGGAACTCATCGGTTTCTCCTTTGAGGAAGCGATGGACCAGTTTGGCCACATGCTGGAAGCGTTTGAGTATGGCGCGCCGCCGCACGGCGGCATCGCCCCCGGCATTGATCGCCTGGTGGCCCTGATGGCCGGCGAACCCAACATCCGCGAAGTGATGGCCTTCCCCAAGACCGCCCAGGCCACCGACCTGATGTCGGACACGCCTTCGACAGTGGCGCAAAAACAGCTAGACGAGCTGCAAATCGCCCTGGCGCTGCGGGACAAACCGAAGGGCTAGAGCGAGAGTTAGAGATAGAGGAAAGGCCCGGCAAACATAGTCTGCCGGGCCTTTTTTGATCCTGTTTTCAGGCGAAAAGTCAGTCAGATCAGGCAAATATCTCTTGGACGGGGACGGAAAAGCCGGGCAGAAGTTTTTCGCAATCCAGGGTGTCGTTGATGGTCAGGGTGCGCACGGCCGTAAGGGAATAATAGATGGTGATTGTGCGCGTGGTGGGGTAGACAATCCACACAACCTGCACGCCGTTTTCCAGGTAGTCCAGCAATTTGCCCTCAATTTCCGCCAGCGTTTCGCTGGGCGATACAACTTCCACAGCCAGGTCTGGCGGCCCATCAAAAAAGCCCGTGGGTGGCGTCGCGGCGCTCAATCGCTCTGCCCGCACAAAGGCCACATCTGGCGCGCGCACGGTGTCTGGCTGGCGCTTGAGGACGAAGCCAGTTTCGGCCGCGTACAGATTGCCTAATTTCTTCGGCTTGACAAAATTCCACAAAATACCAAATAAATTCCCGGCAATTTCGCCGTGCATCTGTCCTGCTGGTGACATGGCAACAAATTCCCCCTCAATGAGTTCGCCGCGACTGGCTTCGGGCGAAAGTTGGGCCAGTTGTTCGGCCGTCATGGTGCGTTTTTTGCTTTTTTCCGCCAACATGCGTCTTTACCTCCCGGCGTTTGCCTGTGCCTGCATTGTAGTGGGGCAGGGGAAGGTGTGTCAAATTTTGGAGACAGGGAGTGAAGATTGAAGATTAAAGGTTACCTCGCCTTCAATCTTCAATCTTCAATCATTGATCTTTAATTTCGGCTTCTTGTTTGAGAGTGAGGGCAATGAGCCAGGCCAGAGCAGCGAGGAACGTTGAAATAAGGAAAGTCTCTGCCAATACAGCCACTGTCACACTGGTGAGCGCGTCTATGATGGCTTGCTGATAGGCGGGGTCGCTGAGGGGCAGATCGGGCAGGGTGATTTGGGTGCGCAGGACCTCGAAGCGGCGCAGGCCAAAGGCGGTCAGGCCAGACAGCCCTACGCTCATGCCGATGAGGCGCATGACGATGACCAGGCTGGAGGCGATGCCACGCTGGTCGTCGGGGGCGGCGTTGATGACGGCCGTTCCCACCGGCGCGATCACCAATCCAAAGCCCATGCCCAACACCACCAACTGCCAGGCCATTTGGGTATACGGGGTGTGGTCGCCAACGGCCGTTGCCTGCCAGTTGCCCATCCAATTAAAAGCCAGCGCGCACAGCCACAACCCCACCAGCGTCACCGGCCGATAGCTCCACCGTTCTGTCAGACGGCCGCCCGCGTAGGCCAGAAGCGCCATCGCCAGCGTCATGCCGCTGAGCAGACCGCCGCTGATCAGGGCCGCTTCCTCCACGTCCACCGCCAGCACGTTGATGATCAGCGGCACGTTGACCATGGCGATGATGAGGACGCTGCCGGTGAGGAAGTTGATGGCAACGGCCGTGCTGAAATTGCGGCGACGAAAAAGGGAAAGGGGAATGAGGGGGTGAACAGGTGAATGTTTCCGGCGGGTTTCGATGAAGAGAAAGAGGGCAAAGCTGAGGGCGGCGGCCAGGAAATAGGGCCAGGTGGGGGCAGGTGGATGGGCGTTGAGGCTGGCAAAGCCACCGGCGCTGCCCACGTCGCCGCTGTTGAGCAGGGCCAGGTTTAGGGTGAGCAGAGCGATGGAGAGGGTGACGACGCCCCACCAATCCATGCGCTCTTTGTGGGCCGGGCGGGGTAAATCGGCCAGCGCCCACCAGGCGGCGGCTATGCCAATGAGAGCCAGGGGGACGTTCAGGTAAAACTGCCACTGCCAGCTTAAAAAGCGGATGAGCAGCGCGCCGTAAAGCGGTCCCCACACCCAACCGGCCGTGTCTATGGCGCCCAACGTGCCCAGCGCCGAGGCGCGTTTTTCTTGCCGGTACACGTCGCCGACCACGGCCATAGCGACCGGAACCATGGCGCCGCCGCCAACGGCCGTTAACACCCGCCCTACCAAAAAACTGTTAAAACTACCGGCCAGCGGAACCCAAATCGAACCGATCAGGAACAAGACCAGCGCGCTGACATATACCGCCCGCCGCCCGATCATGTCGCTCAGCCGCCCCACAAAAGGCATGACAACGACGTAAGCGATGAGGTAGACATTCACGATCCAGGCTGCCTGGTCTAATCCTTCCGGCAGGGGGATTTCCAGATCGAACACAATTTGCCGCAGCATGGTGGAGACGACCGTCAAATCGTCGGCGGCGACAAAGACGCCAAAGGCGACGACGGCGAGGATGGCGGTGGGCGAAGGTTTACGGGGCATGGAAGGTGAGGTTCGTTAGGTGGGTAGCTAATTAGCTAACCATTTTCTACAAGAAAAAGTCCTTCAGCGCCGCCGATATATCGGCGACGAGGTGATGCCAGGGGGCTTCGGGGTCGCGGATGAGGGTCATGGTACGGCCGTTGATCGTCAGATGCTCAATGCCGTCAATCACCGACAGGGCCTGGGCCAGCGGCGAACCTTCCGCCATTTCTTCCAGGGAGGCATAATTTTCAATCGTCCCATCGGTGAGGCTTAAATTGGTGGTGACAAAAAGGGAACGGCCGTCATCGCCAAATTCAGTTTCGATTTCGATGTATTCAGACATAATCTTCTCGTGTGTGAATGCCGTATGCCGGGTTCAATTGACGGCTTGCGGTTTGCGATTAATTATAACACCCTGCATAACGGCCGTGACGGTCAATTGCGATGCCTATTTGGGCATGTTATAATCCTTGCATTATTGTAAAGTTAGCTGTGGAAAGAAAATCCCGATCTTTGAAATTTGGATCGTAGGAGATAAACGGGTTCAGTCAGGCGTCAGGCGCGGTGTTTCTTGGGTGATGGTTGGCGCGTGACGTACAAAATACCGAAACCCCGCAAATTCCTCAAGAGCTAAATATTGATGCTAGGCGAGAAGTAGCGCGGCCAAAAAAGGTACAGGATGCCACTAGAGTTATGGGGAACGGCGGACACGATAGGTTTATCGCTGCCCGACCACCCACTCGAATACCTTTTGCTGCTCTTATATGCCGGGTTACTGGCGTATATCATATACGCTTTCCGTGCTGAAAGCCGCAAATTTGACCGGCGGGAATGGAGCTTCTTTGCCCTTCTGTCTGTGGCCGGATTCCTCACCAGCCAGTTGTTGCCGATTCCCCTCTCGTTTGAAAATCAGTTAGCCCCGGTGGCCGCGGCGCAAAACCCAATGACGGCGCTGGTTCCGTTTACGGCCGTTCCCCTCCTGTTCGCCGCCGCCACCCTGAATCCGCTTGCCGCGTTGGGCGTGGGCCTGTTCACCGGACTGGGCACGATGTTGGGCCAGACCCACCAGATATACGCCATTTTTCATGGGGGATTTACGGCCGTGCTGGCCTCCTTCTTCCTGCGGCAGCATTATCAGGGGCGATTGTTTCGCTGGCTGCGGCTGCCTGTGGTGGGCGGATCGCTCAGTCTGGTGGCCCTGGCTGTGCCGGTGGGCCTGGCGACGTTTGTTGGCGCAGTGGGCATTGTCAGCACGTTAACGGCCGTAGACCTGGCCATCTCCACCGCCACCGCCAATTTGCTCCCCTTGCTCCTGGAAGGGCTGCTGGGCGGCATCATCGTCATGCTTATTTTGTTGGGCATACCCCAACTTGTGCCCCCCGCCAGACCGCTGACGCCCACGCCCTGGCAGCGCAGCCTGCGCTATCGGCTGCTCACCAACTTCGTGTTGTTTGTCGGTTTGGCGCTCATTCTGATGGTGTTTGTCGTCTACAACGTCGCCGTCAACGTCTCCACCCGCCTGGTGGTTAACCAGATGGCCCACGACGCCCAAACCGTCTCCACGCAAGTCCCCGACTTTCGCGCCAACCTGCAAAATCTGCTTACCCTCTACAACGACGATGAACAATTGCTGGCCGCCGATACGGCCGAATCGCAAAAAGTGTTGCAGCAGTTGTTCCGCGTCAATCCCTTCTACCGCCGCATCCTCCTGGTAAACGAAGACCAGACCATTTCCGCTTTTTACCCGGAAGATGTGACCCAGGTGACACTGTCTGACCGGGAAAAGGTGGCGGTGGCGGCGGCATTGCAAAGCAACCGGGCCGAAACCACCACCGCTCCTTCCGCCAACGACGAATATGTGCTGAGCTTTGTTGCCCCGGTTTTGTCAGCGACCGGCGAGCCGGCGGCGGCGCTGGTGGGGCGCGTGCCTTACCTCTCGTTGAATGGCTTGATCGTGGGCATGGATGGCACGGTGGGGCGCGGAACCGGCTTCATTTTGGACGAAAACGAGCAAATTGTGGCCCACGCCGACCCTATGCAGCTTTTGCAAACCTGGCGGCTGCCCGACGAAATCGGCCGCGAAATTATCACCGGCGAGACAGCGCCGGGCGTGGCCTACCAGGGGCGCGAAGGGCAGACGAATGCCCGCGAACTTGTCTATTTTGTGCGTGGCGAGACCCATCCCTGGACGGTGGTGATGACTGCGCCCTACGAGACGGTGCTGGAACTGGCGGTGAGTATTGGCGTGCCGCTGGCCGTGGTGATGCTGTTGATTACGGCCGTTTTCTACGCCATCTTCGCCCTCATGGGCCGCGACATCACCCGGCCGATCACCGAACTGGTCAACGCCTCGGAGACGCTGGCCGCCGGCGGCGCGTGGCGGCCCGAAACCGTCGAGCAGCGCGACGACGAGATTGGTCAGCTTACCAAAGCCTTTGCCCACATGCAGCGCTCCATCCGCCAGCGCCTGAACGAGCTGTCGCTGCTGCTGGGCGTCAGCCACGACGTATCGGCCAGCATAGACATGAACCAGGGGATGCCGGCCATTTTGCGCGGGGCGGTGCGCGGAACCGGGGCCGCCGGTGCGCGGGGGGGTGTCACCCGCCCCCGCGGGGGCTACCCGGTGACGTATGGGGGAGGGGCGGGTGCCGGCGACATGGGCTCTCTGGACCGGGCGGTTCGC
>CALFEW010000096.1 GCA_937958365.1 uncultured Chloroflexota bacterium
ATCGTGGCATGGTTCAGAAGTAAAACGATGCCCTTTACAATTTGTAGCCGCGGTAAGGATACCGCGGCTACAAGAGAAGATTTGCCAAGATGATTTTACAGAGAATGAACCATGCCCAAATCGTTAATCGGCCATCGCCGCGACCGGCGCGGCCATAAGGCTTTGCCGTAGGGCCGGCGTCAGGATTTCCGCCGCCTGGTCGGTGTGGTCGAACTGGCTGTTGTACAACTCGGCGTAGAAGCCATCGCGGGCCAGCAGTTCTTTGTGGCTGCCTTGCTCCACAATGTCACCGTCGCGCATCACCAAAATCAGGTCGGCGTTGCGAATGGTCGAGAGACGATGAGCGATGATAAAGCTCGTCCGCCCCACCATCAGGCGATCCATCGCCTTCTGAATCAGCACTTCCGTGCGCGTGTCCACCGAACTGGTCGCCTCGTCCAAAATGAGAATCTTGGGATCGGCCAGTACGGCGCGGGCAATGGTCAGCAACTGCATCTGCCCCTGGGAGATGTTGGTCGTCTCTTCGTTGATGACCATGTTGTAGCCATCGGGCAGCGTGTGGACGAAGTGGTCCACATGGGCGGCCTGGGCGGCGGCAAAGACTTCTTCATCGGTGGCGGTGGGACGGCCGTAACGGATATTCTCCATAATGGTGGCGTTGTACAACCAGGTATCTTGCAGCACCATGCCAAACCACTTGCGTAAATCATGGCGGCTGAACTCCCGAATGTCGTGCCCGTCCACCAGGATCGCGCCCTCGTTCACGTCGTAGAAGCGCATGAGCAGCTTCACAATCGTCGTCTTGCCCGCGCCGGTCGGTCCCACAATCGCCACTTTCTGGCCGGGATAAGCTTCCGCCGACAGATTGCCGATGACCGGTTTTTCCGGATCATAACCAAAGCGTACGTTGCGGAATTCCACGTGCCCTGCCAGCGCTGCCACTTGGACGGGGTTTTCGGTTTCGGTGACTTCTTCTGGTTCTTCCAGGAATTCAAAGACGCGCTCAGCGGCAGCGGCCGTTTGTTGCAACACGTTGGAGATATTCGCCAACTGCATCAACGGCTGGGTAAACGAGCGCACGTACTGGATGAACGCCTGAATATCACCCACCGTAATCGCCTGGCGGATGGTCAGGTAGCTGCCCACAATCACCACGATCACGTAACCCAGGTTGCCAATAAAGTTCATAATCGGCATCATCAGGCCAGACAAAAACTGCGATTTCCAGGCCACGCCATACAACGAACCGTTAAATCCCTCAAACTTCTCGATGCTGCGCTCTTCGCCGTTGAAGGCTTTCATCACCAAATGGCCGCCGAACATCTCCTCGACGTGCCCATTGACGTGGCCCAGGTAATCTTGCTGCTCCTTAAAGTACACCTGTGACCGGCTGACGATGAAACCGACAACACCCAGCGACAGCGGCACTACCAGCAAGGCGACCAGCGTCATGATCCAGTTAATGGAGATCATCATCACCAGCACGCCAATTACCGTGACCACCGAGGTAATAATTTGCGTCAGGCTTTGGCTGAGCGTCTGATTCACCGTGTCTACATCGTTGGTGATGCGCGACAACACTTCGCCGTGCGTGGTGGCGTCAAAGTATTTCAGCGGCAGCCGGTTCATCTTGGCCGCGATGTCCTGGCGCAGACGATAGGTGATATTTGTCGAAACCGAGGCCATGATCCAGCCCATGATATAGGCAAACACCGCCGATATCAGGTAAAGGCCCAGCACAATCAACAGAATTCGGCCGATATAGGCCATGTCAATAGACCCGGTCCCGGCGATTTCGGCCATCACGCCGGTAAATAGCTCCGTGGTGGCGTTGCCCAGAATCTTCGGGCCAACGATATTAAAGACAGTAGATGCGACGGCAAACACCAGCACGATGATGACATGCACCTTATACGGATCCATGTAGTGGATCAGTTTTTTCATGGTGGCTTTGAAGTTGCGGGCGCTATCACCCTTGCGCATCGCGGCTATCGGGCCGCCGCCACCGGGACCGCCGCGGCTGCTTCCATGTTGCATCATCATAGTAATTCCTCCATGCTGAGTTGCGATAAAGCAATCTCCTGATACGTTGCACAATCTTCCATAAGCTCTTCGTGGGTTCCCTGACCGACGACCTTGCCTTCGTCCAGCACGATGATTTGCTCGGCGTGCCGGACAGTGGACACACGCTGCGTAACAACCAGCAGTGTGCTGTCACTGGTGTGTTCTTGCAGCGCCCGGCGCAAAGCGGCGTCGGTTTTGAAGTCCAGGGCGGAGAAGGTGTCGTCGAAAATGTAGATGGGCGGTTGCTTCACCAGGGCGCGGGCAATAGACAGGCGCTGTCTTTGGCCGCCGGAGACGTTGGTTCCGCCCTGGGCGATTTCAGTCGCCAGTCCTTCCGGCTTGCTGTTGACAAATTCACTGGCCTGGGCGATGGCTATCGCCGTTGCCATGTCTGCCGGGGTGGCGTCTTCTTTGGCCTGGAGCAGGTTGCTTTCGATGGTGCCGGAGAACAAGATGCCCTTTTGCGGCACGTAGCCGATTCTTTCGCGCAAGTCGAACTGGGTCACGTCGCGGATGTCTACGCCGTCCAGCAAAATCTGGCCTTCGGTCACGTCGTAGAAGCGCGGGATGAGGTTGACGACGGTAGATTTGCCGGAGCCGGTGGAGCCGATGAACGCGGTGGTCTGGCCGGGTTGGGCGACAAAGTTGACGTTGTGCAGCACGTCTGCGTCGGCGCCGGGGTAGCGGAAGGAGACGTTGCGGAATTCGATGATGCCGCGGAAATCGCCATTGAGGGGATACGGCCGTTCCGGGTCTGTAATCACCGGCTCCGTTTCCAGCACATCGGCGATGCGGTCGGCCGAAACCTGGGCGCGGGGCAAAATGATGAACAGGAACGACAACATCAGGAACGACATGACAATCTGCATGGCGTATTGCAAGAAGGCCATCATGTCGCCCACCTGCATATTGGACGCCGCGATCTGCTGCGCGCCCACCCAGATAATCGCCACCGACAATACGTTGAGAATCAGCGTCATAATCGGCATCATGATGACCATGACGCGGGTGATAAACAGGGTGTTATCGGCCAGGTCTTGATTGGCCTTGTCGAAACGCTGCTCCTCGAACGGCTGCATGTTGAAGGCGCGAATCACCATCATGCCGGACAAATTTTCCCGCGCTACCAGATTCAACCGGTCAATCAGCTTTTGCATGACGCGGAACTTGGGCATGGAAATGGCAAAGACGATGACGATGGTGCTGACGAGGACAGCCACGGCGACGGCGATGAGCCACCACATCGAAGAGCCTTTGCCGGCCGCCCGGATAATGCCGCCGATGCCAACGATGGGCGCATAAAAAACCATGCGCACCATGATCATCGTCACCATCTGGAGTTGGGTCACGTCGTTGGTGGAGCGGGTGATGAGAGAGGCGGTGGGGAATTTGTCGAACTCGGCGTTGGAGAAGCTCTCAACTTTGCGGAAAATGTCGCTGCGCAGGTCGCGGCCAATACCGGCGGCAATTTTGGCCGACAGGTAGCCAACGATAATGGTGGCGGTGACAGACAGCAAGGTGATGAGCAGCATGATGCCGCCCACGCGCAAGACGTAGCGGTTTTGCAGTTGGCCCACGTCCATGCCCAGCGCTTCATACTCTGCTTTAACCTGGACAATTGCCATCTGGTTGATCATCGCGCCGCCCATGTTGGCGAAGCGCTCGTTGATGGAACCGCCAATTTGCTCCCGCTGCGCCGCCGGAAGCTGCCCCAACACGGTGAAGAGGTCCACGCCGGGCGGAATTCGGGACAGATCAAAGCCAGAATCGCTGCCGCTGTTCATTTGGGCGGCGGCTTCCGGGTTTGCCAGGGCCTGCTCGA
>CALFEW010000097.1 GCA_937958365.1 uncultured Chloroflexota bacterium
GCACAAATTTGAGGAGATGCCCGCCACTTTTAGCCAGATTGAGGTGATTGACGGGCAGCGCTATTATCGCCGAATGACGCCTTTGTTTACTCAGGCGACTTGCCAGGAGTGCCATCCCGGCGTGCAAATTGGGGACGTGCGCGGGGGCATCAGTGTCTTGGTTCCGATGGCGGAAGTGGACCAATCGTTGGCGGCCGGGCAGCGGGCGCTGGTGGTCACGGCCGTTCTCATCACCGCCCTCATGACCAGCCTGCTTTATTGGCTGGTACGGCGCATGGTGGTGCGTCCTTTGCACCAGTTACGCGGCGCAGCCCTGGCCATGAGTCAGGGCGACTACCAGGCATCCTGCACGCTGGACACCGGCGACGAACTGCAAGCCCTGGGCGAAACCTTCAACCACATGGCCGAAAACCTGCGCCTTTACCAGGATTCTTTGCACGAAAAAATCACCCAACGCACTCGTGAACTGAACGCCCTGGCCGAAATGGCCTTAACCATCAGCCGTTCTCAGGATTTAAAAAGCGTTCTCAGCGAAGCGCTGGCCCAGGCATTGCAAGCCACCGACATGGAAGGCGGCGTCATCCATTTATTTGGCCCGTCTGGCGGCGTGGCTGTTACCGTACATCATGGTGTGCCCCAGACGGTGGTCCAGTGCATGAGCCGCGCATCGGCCAACGATGGCTGCTCGATTTGGGGGCTAAATCGCAGCCTCCAGGCCATTGACTTACAGGCTGACGTCCAACCCGGCTGCGCGCAAAACACCTGTCCAGCCATCGCCAGCAATTATCGCGGTCTCATCGTCGTGCCTTTGCGTTCCGGCAACCGGGAATTGGGCTTGCTAACGCTGCTGCAACGAGAGGGAACGGCCGTTTCCCCCGAACAGCGCCAATTTATTACCTGCCTGGGCAACCAGCTCGGCGTCGCCGTCGCCAACGCCCACTTCCAGGAAGAAATCGAACGGTTAGCCATCATTGAAGAACGCGGTCGCATTGCCCGCGAACTTCACGATAGTCTGGCCCAAACCCTCAGTTGGCTGCACCTGAAAATGGATATGCTCACCCAAACGCTGGAGGCAGGCAACATCTCGCAAACCCGGCAAGAAGCCCAAGACGTGCAGCAAGTCGTAGACCAGGCCTGCTTTGAAGTGCGCGAATCCATAGACGGCCTGCGCATCCAGCCCGCCGACGGTCTGAGCAGCGCCGTCTCCGCTTACGTGGCCGAGTTCAGCCGCCGCAGTCGCCTGAAAGTTAGCCTGAGTATCGGCGAGACGTGCCGCCTCAGCCCCGTGGTGGAAATCGAGGCGTTGCGTATCTTGCAGGAAGCGCTGACCAACGCCTACAAACATGCGCAGGCCACCCAATTGGAGGTTTACTTCCAACGGCACAATGGCTACGTGGAACTTTCGGTGCGCGACAACGGCCGTGGGTTTAACCCACAAACGCTCCAGGATGGCGGGCATTATGGCCTGCGGATTATGCAAGAGCGGGCAGAGCGGGTAGACGGCACGTTTTATCTGCAAACAGCGCCGGGCGTGGGCACACAAATCATCGTCCGCTTGCCGGCCGAACAAGTCAGCACACCGGCATTGGGCAAAGTCGAAGGGATCCTTCCCCAGCCTGTTTACCAGGAAGCCGACTGATGAGCGCCATCCGTGTTTTGTTGGCCGATGACCACCAATTGTTCCGCGCCGGCATTGCCAGCTTGTTGCAGCGCGAACCAGATATAGAGGTGGTCGGGCAGGCAAACAACGGCGTGGAAGCGATCACCCTGGCGCAGCAGCTTCAGCCAGATGTGGCGCTGTTGGACATTCAGATGCCTCTCTGCACCGGCCTGGAGGCAGCGCACCAACTGTTGGCGAACCAGGCGAAGATCAAACTCATCATGCTGACAATTTCTGACAATGACCAGGATTTGTTTACGGCCGTGAAAGCCGGCGCGCAAGGGTATTTGCTGAAAGGCAGCATCAGCGCGCAAGACCTGGTAACGGCCGTGCGCCAGGTTGCCGCCGGCGAAGCCATCATCGCCCCAGCCCTCGTGCCCCACCTGCTGGCCGAGTTTGCGGCGCTAAGCAAAGAGCAGGAGCCGGAGCCGAGGGAGACGGAACCCGGCGAAGACCTCAGATTGCACCAGATATTAAGCGAACGTGAACTGGAAGTGCTGCATCTGGTAAGCCAGGGGCTAAAAAACCGGGAAATCGCCGCCCAGCTTTTCATCTCCGAAAACACCGTGCGCACCCATTTGCGCAACATCCTCGACAAACTCCACGTGCAAAACCGCATCCAGGCGGCTGCGCTTTTACAGCAGCAGCAGCAAGATAGATGACGGCCGTTCCCCCAAAATTTCATCCGCCAAATCATCCAACTGGATGATAGACGCTCACTTCGCCACATTCTACAATCAAATCCAATAACCGTATCGTAGCCGGGTTTCCCTGAGAAGCCCGGTTTTAAGTTGAGAAAGGAGAAAGAGATGAAAAGAAATTCCCTCTATGCTGTGGTAACGGTGTTGTTGCTCCTGCTGTTGGCGGCTTGTGGACAAACCACAACCGCACCTGAAGCAACGGCCGTGCCGCCCACCGAAGTTGCCGCAGTCGCCGCGCCAGACGAATATACTTCCGCCGCCCTGGCGTCCTTCCTGCCTTTGCCGGAAGTCGTTGAACCAACAGAATATGAAATAACCGAAGAGATGGTTACTCTGGGGCGCATGTTATTCTATGAACCCCGCATCTCCATCAGCCAGGAAATAAGCTGCAACTCCTGCCACCTGCTCGACAACTACGGCGTGGATGGTCTGCAATTCTCTCTGGGGCATGATGGCAAACCGGTCGGGCGCAACTCCCCCACCGTCTACAACGCCGCTCTGCACATCTCCCAATTCTGGGACGGCCGTGCCGCCGACGTAGAAGCGCAGGCGCAAGGCCCCATCCTGGCCTCCGGCGAAATGGGCATGCCCGACCCCGATTACGTCCTCTTCGTCCTCAACACCATCCCCGGCTACAAGCCCTTGTTTGAAGCCGCCTTCCCGGATGACGCCGACCCCATCAACTACGACAACGTCGGGCGGGCCATCGGCGCCTTCGAGCGTGCCCTGATCACCCCCGGACCTTTTAACGAACTGCTGACCGGCAACGAAAGCGCCCTCAACGATCAGGAAAAACGCGGACTGGCCCTCTTCGTCTCCACCGGCTGCACCACCTGCCACTACGGCGAGGCCATTGGCGGCGAACGCTACGCCGTCTTGGGCCAGGTCACGCCCTACCCGGACGTAACCGATGAAGGTCGTTTTGCCATCACCGGCGAAGAAGCCGACATGCACGCCTTCAAAGTTCCCAGCCTGCTCAATATTGCCAAAACCGGTCCTTACCTGCATAATGGCAGCATCACCACCCTGGAAGAGATGGTCAAACTCATGGCTACCTACCAGCTTGGCAAAGAACTGACCGACACGCAAGTAACCGACATCGTTGCCTTCTTAAACGCTCTGACCGGCGAAGTCCCTACGGATTACATCGCTGTACCAGAATTCCCGCCCAGTGGCCCGGACACCCCCGGCCCGTATGAATACGAAGG
>CALFEW010000098.1 GCA_937958365.1 uncultured Chloroflexota bacterium
AAGGTTGCGCGTTACTTTTCCTGCGTGATGGGCCATCGTAACGCGCCGCGTATCGCTTATTTTTTGCCTGGCAAACCGGCGCTGCGATTTTTCCAGAGCAGCCACAAGCCGGCGACGATAATCAACACCGGCCAGAACTGGCCCAAAATCCCCAGGCCGTTAAAGAAAGCGGCAAAGACGACAAACATAACGGCGCTAATGAGCAGTAAATTGCCCCCTTCGCGCAGCCCTTGTTTAAATTTGCCGTTCAACGTGTGCATTAAAATAATGCCCACGCCTACCAACCCAGGATACAACGTCCAGATATAGGCCCAGCTTTCCCAGTTGCCGGTAGCATTCTGGTAATACAACATCAAGCCTGTTCCGCCGATGACCATGGCGGGGATAGCCAGCGGTGGCGTGCCCAAGATAGCTCCCAGCAAAAATAACCCGCCTACGAAGATGATGATCAGGGGCCACTGTTGACTAATGTCGAACCAGCTGAGCAAACCAGGGAACAATTGCACCAGGAGAAAAAAAGCGCCGACTAAAATGAGAATGATCCCACCAACGACTGAACTTTTCCTTTCCACCTTGCACCTCCTCAGATAAATATGATGGTGAATAGACGCGGTTGATACCATGAGTCGTTTGTGCGGCATCAGGCGGCGTCTGCCCTTCTATACGCAGTCATCGGCCAATGGTCGCGTTGCGCTGGCAAAAGCCTAAGCTCAGTGTCTGGTGTGTATCGTTAATAATTATCTGTCGCCGGGCCATATTTGTGCTACACTCCTGCTTATGAAACAGAATATTCGGCTATCGTTGTTTGCTTTGTTCTTGCTCCTGTTGGCGTCGGCAAAGCAAACTTTTGCTTTAGACAACAATTTAAATAGCTTACAGACGTCGGAGGCAGACACGGCCGTTGACATGGCCAACCGGGTGAATGACCACCGCGCAGAATCTGGCTTGCTACCCTACACGCAGAATACGGCCCTGGTTCAGGCCGCTCAACAAGTGGCGGACCACATGGCGGCCACGGAATTCACCAGCCATTATGATGCCGAAGGCTCCAGTCCTTCCCAGCGCGCGCTCCAGCGGGGCTACACCGATCACGTCACCGAAATCATCTATGGCGGTTTTGGCGGTGTCAACGCTGCCTGGGAATGGTGGACCGAAAACGAGCTGCATGATAGCCTGCTGCTCAGCACAGACTATCATGAATTTGGCATTGGCAGGGCGGTTGGCGTAGATAGCGGCCGGGTTTATTGGGCCATTATGTTTGGAACCGGAACATCGGCGGACAAGACCGGCACGGCCGTTACACCGGCCATCCCTGGGATTGTCACCAAACTGCCGGGAACAGGGGTGACGGCCGTTCCCAGCCCATCGCCGGTCGCCGGACAAACGCCCACGCAAGTACTTGCTGCCGAAGACACGGCCGTTTCCCTGACCTCGTTAGAAAGCGACGGTACGCTGGAAAGCGCCGTTTATATCGAGACGGCCACCGGCAGCGCCAGCACGCCAACCACCGCCGGGTCTGCCAACGAAGCCGAAGAAGACAGCACCTGGCTCATCGTGGCCGCCGCCCTGACTATCTTGTTTGGCGTCGTATTTTTCTATTTTCCCCGCGCCGGGCAGTCACGGCCTAAACCTCAGGACAGAACCTAGTTTTCCGCGGCTATGTACCATCGCATCGTCATCAAACTGGGCACCAGCGTTCTCACCGGCGGCACGCCCCGCCTGGATTGGCCCCACATGGTAGACCTGGCGCGGCAGTGCGCCACGCTGCAAGCCCAGGGCAAAGACATCATCATCTGCTCCTCCGGGGCGGTGGCCGCCGGCCGCCAGCGGCTGAATTTCCCCGATTTACCCCCCACGCTTGCCAGTAAGCAATTGTTTGCGGCCGTCGGCCAGAGCTGGTTGATGTGGAACTGGGAGCGCTTTTTTGAAATCTACGACATCCACGTCGGCCAGATGCTGCTCACCCGCGCCGATACCGAGAATCGTCGCCGCTTTTTGAACGCCCGTGATACGCTCCAGGCGCTGTTGGCTTACCGCGTCGTGCCCATCATCAATGAAAACGATGCCGTCGCCACCGAGGAAATCCGCGTGGGCGACAACGACAATCTGTCGGCGCTGGTGGCGATTTTGGCCGAGGCGGATCTGCTCATTTTGCTCACCGACCAACCCGGCCTGTTCACTGCCGATCCGCGCGCCCATCCTCACGCCGAACTGATTCCCGAAGTGCATACTATTGACGAAACGTTGCGTAAACTCGCCAGCGGCAGCGGCACAACGCTGGGCACGGGCGGCATGGCTACCAAACTCCAGGCCGCCGATTCCGCCCGCCGCGCCGGAACCGACGTGGTGATCGCCGCCGGGGCGATGCCCGACGTGATTTTGCGCATTGCCGCCGGTGAACGAGTGGGCACGCGCTTTCCGGCGCTGGAAACGCCGTTGGAAAACCGCAAGCGCTGGATTTTCGCCGGGCCGAAGCCGTCTGGCGTGTTGGTGATTGATGATGGGGCGGCGCGGGCGTTGGTGGGCAACGGCCGTTCCCTCCTTCCCGCCGGTATCATCCAGGTGAAAGGCCACTTTGAACGCGGCGATACAGTCAGCATCCAGACGGCCGTAGGGCAAGAACTGGCCCGGGGCATCACCCGCTACACCAGCGACGACCTGATCCGCATCCAGGGCGGCCATTCCCAAGACATCGAAGCCCGGCTGGGCTACGCCTACGGCCCCGTCGCCGTCCACCGCAACGATTTGATTCTGGTTTGAAGCTCGCTCTAGCTTATGGAGGAAACCATGACCGACCTGACTGCCATGGGAAAGGCGGCGAAGGCCGCCAGCCGGGTACTGGCGACGCTGCCAACGGCCCGCAAAAATGACGCTTTGCTGACGATTGCCGACGAAATTGAAGCGCAAACGGCCGTAATCCTGGCCCAAAACGCGCTAGACATCGCCGACGGCCGTGCCCGTGGCCTGTCCGAGGCGCTGCTAGACCGCCTGCTGTTGACCGAGGCGCGGGTGGCTGCCCTGGCCGCCGATACGCGCAAAGTAGCCACTTTACCCGACCCGGTAGGCACAGACATCGAAAGCCGGATGCTGCCCAACGGCATGAGGTTGGTGCGCCGCCGCATTCCCATCGGTGTGCTGGGCGTTATTTACGAAGCGCGGCCCAACGTGACGATAGACATTGCCACGCTGAGCCTGAAGACCGGCAACGCAGCCATCCTGCGTGGCGGCAGTGAAACGCTGCGCAGCAATCTGGCTCTGACCAGCGTGATTCAGGCGGCGCTGGAGAAAGCGGGTCTGCCGGTAACGGCCGTGCAAACCATCGCCAATCCCGACCGCGCCCTGGTAGCCGAACTGCTGCGGCTGGACCAGTACGTGGACATGATCATCCCGCGTGGTGGAGCAAGCCTGCACCGCCTGTGCCGTGAGCAAAGCACTATCCCGGTCATCACCGGCGGCATGGGCATTTGCCACATCTACGTGGATGAAAGCGCCGATCTGGTCCGCGCGGTGGACATCATCGAAAACAGCAAAGTGCAGCGGCCTAGCGTGTGCAATGCGCTGGATACGCTTCTGGTGCATCCGGCCGTCGCCCAGGCATTGCTGCCGCCGCTGGCGGCGCGCCTGGCGCAGAGCCGCGTGGAACTGCGGGCTACGCATGAAGCTTACACCATTTTGTCGGAAGGCAGCCACGGGGCGCGGGTGGTTCCGGCCGGGCCGGATGATTTTGACCAGGAGTGGCTGGCGCTCATCCTGGGCGTGCATCTGGTGGCCGACGTAGAGGAGGCCATCACCTTCATCCAGGCGCATACCACCGAACACACGGAAAGCATCCTCACCAATGATCGGGCCAACGCCAACCGCTTTGTGGAGGCGCTGAGTTCGTCGGCGGTGTTTGTCAATGCCAGCACGCGCTTTAATGATGGCGGGCAGTTTGGTCTGGGGGCGGAGGTGGCTGTCAGCACGCAAAAGTTGCACGCACGCGGCCCGATGGGTCTAGAGGAATTGACGACGTATAAGTGGATTGGGTATGGGGATGGGCATGTACGGCCGTGAACTGGATTTCGGATTTCGGATTTCGGATTTCGGAATACGGAATACGGAATACGGAATACGGATCACGGATTGCCGATCAATCGCACGATTCGCGTTTCGCTGGTCAGTTGAGCGGCGGCGGCCAGCGTAGATTCCAGTCGAATTTGCCAGGTGAAATCAGCGCCCAGACCGGTTAGATCGGCCGGTTGAATTTGCCAGTGGTAGCCATCGCCCAGGTTGGGTTCCGGCAGGTCGCCGAGGCGTTTTTCGCCGCCGCTGCCCGTCAGGTAAACGACGAAGTATTGATCCTCGCGCAGGGGGTAGGGCCAGGTCCAGTAAAGTGAAAGCAGTGCAGTGGGGCTAAAAACGCTGCCATCTGGCGGGCCGAGCAGGGTGATGGCGGCGTCCGGCGGCAGCGTGGGCAGGGGGGTGGGCGTCGGTGACGGCGTGGCTGTGGCGGTCGCCGTGGGTGGGGCGAGGGTGACTAAGGCAGCAGGGTCGGTGTTGGCGGGAACGGCCGTTCCCCCTCCAATCACCACCACCGCAGCATCTTCCGGCGGCGCGTCTGCCACAAAATTAAACAGCCCCAGACACAACAGCAGCAGCGTCAGTGGCATGATCGTATAGATTACCCGTCGCGTTTTGCTCAACCCTGGCTGCCCGTTTGATTGTTGCGCCACAGAATACGGCCGTCCTTCGTCGTCAAAGATGCGCCAGATTCTAACACAGAACGAGGTAAAGCTTTAGATTGGACCAATCTCACGAGTACCCGTAACTCGAAGTCCGTATACCGTATTCCGTAATCCGTGTACCGTAAACCGTCGGCGTTTACCAGAGATAGCGCCCTACGGATTACCGAATACGGATACTAGGGCAGGTTGTAGCAGTTGCCACTGTTCATTAAGATGGAGTGGTCGGGGTTGGCGACCAGGGCGCACATCTGGGTGGCGGCGGCGGGACGGTCGTTGGTGGTGTATTGGGTGAAGGGGCGCGGGCCGCCGTATAAAATCCAGGGGCCAGTACCTGGCACACCGGCGTTGGCCTGCGAGACCGTATCGAAAAAGAAGTGGACGTGCATACCGGGCAGTGTTTCGGTGTAACCGGTCGTTTCGTAAGAGACGACGTAATGGCCGTCGCTGCCCAGCGTGATATTGGTGATGTAGACGGAAAGGGCAGCGGCCGTTGGCGGCACGGCCGTAGCGGGCACGGCCGTAGCGGGCACGGCCGTTGGCGTGGACGGTGGCGGCGTGTAGACGGGAAGGATCATTTCTTCCGTGGCTGTGGGTTCGTCCGTGGGCGGCGGCGTTTTTGTGGGCGTAGCGGTGAAGGTGGCGCTGGCTGTGGGCGTGTTGGGGGCGGGCACGGCCGTTCCGCCAACGCCGCCAATTGGCGTGGCAGGTGTGGCCGGCGTGGCCGAGGTTTCGGCGACGGCCGTTGGCGTTTCCTCCCCATCCCCGCCGCCAAGCAGCGAACTGCTAAAAGCAACCACGGCAATGAACAATAGCAGGACTACTGCCCCAATACCGGCGTAGAGCGGCAGGCGGCTCTTGCCACCGGCAGCCGGGACCGACGGCCGTTGGGCCGTATCACCCACGCCGGAATTGGCGATTACTGGCGGCTGGCCGGCTGGCCGTTCGCGGACGGGTTGTGGCGGCCGTGGGGGTTGTGGCGGCGGCGCGGTTTCGATCACGGCCGTTTTATCGGCGACCACCACCGGTTTTTTGGCGACGGGTGCGCTTTCGATGACGGTGGCCTCTTCGATAAGGGGAGCCTCTTCAATAACTGTCGCCAGGACCGGGGCGGCGGCGGGCGTGTCTTTGAGCTTTCCCAGAGCGGTTTGCATGTCGGCGGCGGATGCGTAGCGCAGGTCGCGGTCTTTTGCCAGCGTTTTTTCGATGACGGCCGTCAGCGCCGCGGGCGCTTCGGGCCGAATTTCACGCAGGTTGGGCACGGGGTCGTTGATGTGCATCATCATCAAGGTCATGGCCGATTCGGACTCGAACGGCCGTTTGCCGCTGACCATCTCATACAACGTCACGCCCAGCGAATACAGGTCGGAACGGCCGTCCAGATGCTCCCCCTTAATTTGCTCCGGCGACATGTACTGGGCCGTGCCGATGGTAGCCCCGGTAGCCGTAAAAGTCGCTCCACCGGCTATTTTGGCGATGCCAAAATCGGTGAGGATAGCGTCGCCGTAGACGTTGAGCATGATGTTGGCTGGTTTTACGTCGCGGTGGATCAGGCCACGTGTGTGGGCATAACCCAAAGCGTCGGTCATGCTGCTGGCGATTTTGATGATCTCGTCATAGCTGAACTGACGGCCGGTTTCGTTGAGACGGCGCAGCCGTTCTTGCAGCGTTTCGCCGGGTACAAATTCAAAGACGATGTAATAATTCTGGCCTTCGTGGTTGTAATCGTAGACCTGGACGATGTTGGGATGGCGCAGTTGGGCAACGGCCGTGGCCTCTTCTTCAAAGCGGCGCACAAATAGGGGGTCGGTTGCCAGGTGGGGGTGGATGAGTTTGATGGCGACGACGCGCTTTAGATTGGGGTCGGTGGCTTTGTAGACGGTAGCCATGCCGCCGGTTCCCAGGCGCTCTTCGATTTGATACCGGCCGCCCAGCGTGCGGCCGCTCCAGGTTGAGGGGTCTGACATGGCTGTCTCCTTTGAATCGTGAACGGTGAACGATGAACAGTGGACGATGAAGGGTGAATGATAACGGGTAGGATTGGAATGTGATTGGTTTTGATTATACAGAGGAAGTGGTGACCAACCAATGGCTTGAAGGATGCCACACATTGGCTGACGTTGCAGTAAATCAGTTTGCAGGTGGGGGAACGGCCGTTGATGCGGGAGATGGGTCCAATCTGTCAACCTCTGGGAGGTTCATGAGGACAAGGGTATGTTGGGTAACGGCCGTTACCTCCGCCGCCGTCCAGGCCAGCACAAAATAGTCACCGGTCAGCCAGGGGGCAATCAGGTCGCCATAGTGCGGGCTGCCGGGCTGGCCCGATTGGCCGGGCGCGAACATGGCCCAACCGGCGGTCTCCGCGCCAAAAGCGACGATGTGGCGCGACGAGACGCCGATGGCGTTGTTGTCGTAGGGTGCGTTGGGGCGGTAACTGGCCTGGGCCACCGTCGAACCGTCGCCGCCAAGCGGATGCGGCCCCTGATTGAAAAGGCGGTCTAGCAGCGGCATCTGCCCCAGAGCGTGGGCGAAGGTGATGCGGTGCAGCCGTCCCCACTGCCACTGTGCCGGGTCATCACCCAGGGTTTGTTGGA
>CALFEW010000099.1 GCA_937958365.1 uncultured Chloroflexota bacterium
CGCCTGGAGCTAAAGCCCCAGGCTAAAAAACGACGCCCCGTAAACGGGGCTAGAGGCGACCGTGATGATAACGACAAGTCTCCCAGAGGCTCCCCAGATTATTGAGATGTTACATACTACCTACGATAAACGGCCGTTTCCAATGCCTCCTTCCCCCTTCACACCCTACCCCGACGTAAACGCCCTGCTGCACGATTTGCTGCGCGGCGCGCAAACAATCCTGGGCGAGAACTTCGCCGGGATGTACCTGTATGGCTCGCTGTCCAGCGGCGATTTCAACCCGGACAGCAGCGATATTGATTTTGTGGTGGTCACGGCCGTTCCCGTCCCCGCCGACCAACTGCCCCAATTAGCAGCACTGCACCAGGAGTTAACGGCCGTTCACCCCCATTGGGCCACCCATCTCGAAGGCTCCTACATACCGCTGGCCGATTTGCGCTGTTACCGGCCGGATGGCGGGCCGTATCCCCACTGGCACGAACGGCGCTTTTACGTCGCCGGGCACGGCAGCGATTGGATCATTCAGCGGTATGTGCTGCGCGAGATGGGCGCGAGTTTGGCCGGGCCGCCGCCTGATTCGCTCATTGATCTGGTGTCGCCGGACGATTTGCGCCGGGCGGTGCGCGGCGTGTTGGCCGAGTGGTGGGCGCCTATGCTGGATAATTCCACCTGGCTGCAAGACCGCTTGTATCAGGTGTTCTGTGTTTTGACGATGTGCCGGGCGCTGCATACGCTGGCAACGGGCACAGTCGCCTCGAAACCGGTGGCGGCCAGGTGGGCGATGGGGTTAGAGAACGGCCGTTTTACCGCCGCCATTACCACCGCCCTCGTCTGGCCCCGCGAACCCCAACCCGATGATCTCCCAACCACCTTAGACTTACTGCGCTACACCATCGCACGCGCCAACAAACCAACCAACGAATAAACTAACCAACCCTCCCGCAAGCCGTTATAATTCCTCGCATGAATGATTCGCCGCTAGAGACCTGTCCGGGCTGCCAGGCGCAGCTTCCCGCCATCGGCAGTTCTGCCCATCCTTATATTGGCGCGTCTGGGGCGTGTTGGGATATGTTCGCGGCCTTGTCGCATGGCGGCGAACCGCCGCTGGCCCCCGGCCCCCTCAACGGCCTGCTGGTAGACGCTTACGCCGCCCAACATCCGGGCGTACCTTCCGACCAATCCATCCAGTCTGTGGCCGTACATTTGTTAACTTTGTACGGCATCTTGTCTAAACAATTGTCCCCGGAGTTGGCGTTGACTATTCGCCTGAAAGGCGTCCATGAGCGCACGCCGAAGCACGGCCGTTACCAATGGCTTACCCCGCCCGACTTCCAGGGCAGCATCACCGTGGCCGACGTTGTGGCGCAGCCTACCCCATCCGCCCGCACGGAACTGCTGACGCGCTATATCGAGGAAGTCTGGACGCGCTGGGCGGCGCTGCACCACAACACCATCGCCGCCTGGTTCGAGCAGCACGTGGGGGTCTGTTAAATTGTACGATGAGACCACGCCGCCCAACTTTTGGGTAGGCCGCGTGCCGGTTTTTGGCGACACCGTGCTGGCCCCCATGGCCCGTTATTCCGACGTGCCGTACCGGGCGCTTTGCCGGGCGTATGGCTCGGCGATGAGCTATACCGAATTTGTGCCCGCCGAGGCGCTGCTGCATCAAGAGAACCCGATGTGGCGGCGGCTGGACATTCGGCCGGGCGGCGAGCAGCCGATGGTCTTCCAGATATTTGGGTTTGACGCGCAGCAGTTGTTGGCGGCGGCGCAGCGTATTGAAGAATGGGGGCCAGACATTATAGATGTGAACATGGGCTGTTCGGTGCCGCAGATAAGCGAACAAGGCGCGGGTGTGGGCATGATGCGGCGTCCGGCGCTGGTGGCACAGACGTTTCGGCTGCTTTCTGCCCATCTTTCTGTGCCGGTGACGGGCAAAATCCGTCTGGGCTGGGACGAAAACAGCGTGAATTATCTGGAGATTGCCCGCATCATGGAAGACAATGGCGCGGCGCTCATCGCCATTCACGGCCGTACCAAAACGCAAAACTATAGCAACCAGGCCAACTGGGACGCCATCGCCGCCTTGAAGCAGGCGGTGACTGTGCCGGTGATTGGCAACGGCGACGTACAATCACCGGGCGACATTGACCGTATGAAGGCGCATACCGGATGTGACGCGGTGATGATTGGTCGGGCGGCGGTGGGCAATCCGTGGCTGTTGGCCCGGCAGGAACGAACAGACCTGACATTTGCCGACGTTACGGCCGTTATCCGCCGCCACCTGAACGAGATGCTGGCTTATTATGGCGACCCGGCCGGGTTGATTGGCTTTCGCCGCCACCTGAAGCCGTATGTGTCCGGGCTGGCCTTGAAGCGTTTTGTGCAGCCCATGCTGGAGACAGAAGATTCAGCCCGGTTTTGGGAGCTGTTGGCGGTGCTGGAAACGGCCGTGCCCGCCGACGAACCACTCGCCTCTCTGGCCCGGCGCACCTGGTTTGCCCGGCCAAAAGCGGAAGGTGTTGCCCAATGATTGATTACCCAGGCATTCTGGCAGAAATATACGATGCGGTGCAGCCGCTGTTGGCGCAAGGCAAAGTGGCCGATTACATCCCGGAATTGGCGCACATTTCGCCGGACAAATTTGGCATGGCGGTGCGGACGGTTGGCGGCGAGTTGTATTGCATTGGCGACGCCGCTGAGAAGTTTTCGGTGCAGAGTGTCTCGAAGGCGTTTACGCTGACGATGGCGATGCAGTTGGAAGGCGACGCTATCTGGCGGCGGGTAGGCCGGGAACCTTCGGGAACGGCCTTCAACTCTTTGGTGCAGCTTGAGTACGAGAATGGCATCCCGCGCAATCCATTCATCAATGCCGGGGCGCTGGTGGTGATGGACATGATTTTGTCGCATTACCCGGACGCCAAACAAGCGGTGCTGGATTTTGTGCGTCTGTTGAGCGGGTCGGAGGGGATTGGCTTTGATACGGCCGTGGCCCAATCGGAAAAAAGTACGGGCTACCGCAACGCGGCGCTGGCCTATTTTCTGAAAAGCTTCGGCAACTTACAGAATCATCCTGAAGAGGTGTTAGACGCTTATTTTCATCATTGCTCGCTGGCGATGAGCTGTGTGGAGGTGGCGCAGGCGGGTATGTTTCTGGCCAATGACGGCCGTTTGCCCTGGGACGGGCAGGTGATTTTGTCGCGCAGTCAGGCCAAATACGTGAAGGCGCTTATGCAGACGTGCGGCACGTATGACGCGGTGGGCGATTTTGCCTATCGGGTAGGACTGCCCGGTAAAAGCGGCGTAGGCGGCGGCATTTTAGCCATCATGCCCGACGTCTTTTCGGTTTGCGTCTGGTCGCCGGGTCTCAATGCCCAGGGGAATTCATTGGCCGGGACAAAAGCTTTGGAGTTGTTGACCACGCTGACGGCCATTTCGATATTTTAACCAGCAAAAATGTTAAAGTTTTCCAGACATTTCAAGCGCGAGGAGTCAATCATTGAACACCCATCATCGTTGGATCGTCATTGCCAATGCGTTAATTGCCGCGCTGTTAGGCGTATTAACGGCGCAAGTGCTGCATGAAGCCTGTCATGGCCTTGCGGCTGTGCTGGTAGGCGCGGAATGGCAGGCATTTAACCTGTTCGCCGTCTTATGGGCATGGCCGGGCGCGGCCAATGAGACCGGCGCGCTCATTATTGAAGCCAATCCCGCCCTGATGAACATTCTCACCGGTCTGTTGGCGGCGTTTTTGTTTACACGGCCGTCGGTCAGACAACACTCGATGCTCAGTTTGTACCTGATGTATTTTGCCGGGTATTCCATCTTTATGGGCTTTGGCTATTTACTCATTGACCCCCTCTTTTACCAGTCCGGCGGCGAAAACCTGGGCGACTGGAAAAAAGTGATTGATATGCTCGGCGGTTCGTGGGCGGTGCGTTTGCCGCTTTTGCTGGTCGGCGCGGCCGGCACAATGTGGGGATTCTTCTGGCTGGCCGGGGCGGCGATGCGCTTTGCCAAAGACGCCACGGACAAATCAGAAAGACAGCGCGTGGCCTTGCCCTTGCTGCTCATCCCCTATTTTGCTATCAACATCCTTTTCACGATTTTTTCGTTGTGGCATCCGATGGGGCCGGAGGGCATAGTTGTTGTGGTGTTCCAGTATTGGTTTGGCTACATTGGCTTCTTCTGGGCCTTCTTCTTTGCCGCCTACTGGTTAAACTACAAGACGCCTTATGCGGATGCACGGCCGTTACCGGACAAGGTGAGTGTGCCCTGGGCTGTGGCGGCCGGAATTGCCTTGTTTGTGGCGGCAGCCATCCTGCTGCCGACGGTGACGTTTGTTTGAGGGGGGAAACGGCCGTTTTGTTTAGATGAGTGGGTCAAATCATCAAGACAATTTTCAAAATTGTCTTGATGATTTTGAAAATTGTCTATACTTTTTGGGGAAATTGTCTTGACGATTTGAGCAGAAGGCGGGCATGTTTTGGGGAGGGACGAGAAGGGAAGAGGGAACGGCCGTTGGCCTTGAGGTGCTTTATGTTAGACAACCAACCTGTATCACCACCCAACTACACGCCCAAACAAGGGCAATACCTGGCCTTTATCTACTACTACACCAAACTAAACGGCCGTCCACCTGCCGAGCAGGACATACAAAACTACTTCAGAACCACGCCGCCCACCGTCCACAGCATGATCCTGCAATTAGAAAAGAAGGGCTTTATTGAACGAACACCCCGTCAGGCGCGCAGCATCAAACTACTGCTATCGCGGGACCAACTACCCGATTTGGCGTAATATGCCTTTTTTGCGCGCCTTCTGATGTAAAATCTCTCCATGACCAATCACAAACCCGAAATCATGAGTCCGGCCGGGTACTGGCCCCAACTCCACGCCGCCATCGAGGCCGGGGCCGACGCCGTCTACTTCGGCCTGCACCACTTCACCGCCCGCGCCAAAGTCGGCTTCACCCTCAGCGAACTGCCCGACGTCATGCGCATCCTCCATCAGCGCGGCGTCAAAGGTTACATCACTTTCAACACCCTCGTCTTCGACCACGAACTCAACGAAGCCGTCCATGCCCTGGCCGACATCGCCGCCGCCGGCGCGGACAGTATCATCGTGCAGGACGTGGCGGTGGCCCAACTGGCGCGGCAAATTGCTCCCGACCTGGCCATCCACGGCAGCACCCAAATGAGCCTGACCAGCGCCGAAGGCATTAACCTGGCGCAGCAGTTGGGCGTTAGCCGCGTGGTGCTGGCCCGCGAATTGTCGCTGGACGACATTCGCGCCATCCGCGCCGCCACCACCTGCGAACTGGAGATGTTTGTGCATGGCGCGTTGTGCGTCTCTTACTCTGGGCAGTGCTTCTCGTCCGAGGCGTGGGGCGGGCGCAGCGCCAATCGCGGCCAGTGCGCCCAGGCGTGCCGTTTGCCCTACCAGATGATTGTGGATGATCGGCTACGGCCGTTACACGACGCCCGCTATCTTCTCTCTCCCGGCGACCTCTACGCCCTCCACCAGATGCCCGACATCGTGGGGCTGGGCGTGGCGGCGCTGAAAATCGAAGGGCGCTACAAAGACGCCGATTACGTCGCCCTGACCACTCGCGCCTACCGGCAGGCGGTGGACGAAGCGTGGGCCGGCCGCGACCTGACCATCACCCCGGCCGAGGAGTTGCAGCTTCAGCAGGTCTATTCGCGCGGTTTTGGCCCCCATTTTGTGACCGGGACGAATCATCAGGCAGTGGTCAACGGCCGTTCCCCCAATCATCGCGGCGTCAAAGTGGGCGTCGTCCGCCACGTCGGGCGCGACCACGTCCTCATCCAGCCCGAAGCGGCCATCAGCGCCGCGCCGCTCAAACCGGGCGATGGCCTGGTCTTCGACGCCGCCAACTGGCGCAGCCCGGCCGAACCGGAAGAAGGCGGCCGCGTCTACCAGGTAACGCCGGTAGGGAAGAATGGGACGCGGATGAACGCGGATGGGGCGGATTTTTTTAAGGACAAGGGAAAAAACTCTGCGTCCTCTGCGCCTCTGCGTTCAAAAACACTTCTGGAACTGCGCTTTGGTAATGGGCAGATTGATTTTGGCCGCATTCGCCCCGGCGATTGGGTGTGGCGCACCCACGACCCCGACCTGGACAGAGCGGCGAAACCCTACACGCAGGCCAATCAGCCGGTTTACCAACGGCCGTTAACCATCCACCTCACCGCCCACGAAGGCCAGCCCCTGCACATGGTCGTCGCCCTGGCCGAACAGCCGCACATCACGGCCACCGTGCAATCGCCCGACCCCCTGCCCGCCGCCCGCAACCAATCCCTCACCGCCGACTTCGCCCGCGAGCAGCTTGGCCGCCTGGGCAACACCCCCTACTACCTGGCCGATTTAACGCTGGATTTGAACGGCCGTCCCTTCGCCCCCGCCTCCCTGCTCAACACCCTGCGCCGTGACGCCATCACCCACCTGCAAACCCAACAAGCCGCCCCAC
>CALFEW010000100.1 GCA_937958365.1 uncultured Chloroflexota bacterium
ATCCCTCTTTCAGCAAGACTTGTTGTGGGGGCAGTCGCTGGGCCTGCGTTTGTTGGCCGCGCCGCCGGAAGTGATTTCGGTCAGAGTCGCGCCCGATCTCCAATCCGCCGAAATGCTGGTGGAACGGCAGTACACGACCGGCGAGGCCGATGCGCCGGTTGGCGTCACGTTAACCCATTCGCTGACGTTTCGCCGGGGCGAGTCCCGCTGGCTGCTGGCCCCGCCGTCTGATGCATTTTGGGGCGCATGGCGGCAGGCAGGGGGATATTACGTTACCCTGATCTATCCTGAGCGGGACGAAGCGATTGCCTTGCGCCTGCTGCGCGAAATGGATGGGCAAGTGCGCGAATTATGCCGCTTTGAACCGGCGGCCGAGTGTCCGAGCGGCTGGCAGTTGTTGGTGCGCCTGGATACGGACCCCACCAGCCTGACGGCCGTTACCGATGCCGAACGGCTGTTTAGCGCCAATCCCGTGTTTGAACTGCCCACCCCATCTTTAGTGGGCCTGCCCATTGACGACATCGGTTACGCGGCTTTGGCCCAGGTTTATATCAGTCAGGTTGTGGACCGGGCTATTTTTGAGGTGGTGGCCTGGGCTGCGCCATCCCCATGGGCGGCCGGGTAAAAGCGTCATGAGTCAGTTTGATTGGCGCACGGAGGACGACGCCTCCTGGCAAGAGTCTGTTCAGCCACCGGTACGGCCGTCGCCGGAACCGCACAAACGGCCGTGGCCGGTGCTTTTCTTCATCCTGGCTGCGTTGCTGCTGGCCGGCTGGGTGGTGTATCGGCAAGTCAGGCAGCAGATCGAATCGGCGACGACGGCCGTGCAAGCCGACATCCTTTCCACGCACAATCTGGTGCAAACGGCCGTGGCCCGCAACGACCTGGAATTGTTTCGCTCGCAGTTGTCGGGCCGTGACCCGGTCTGGACAGAAGCAGAAGAAACCATCCTGGTGAACGGGCTGATGGCCGGGCGCGATTTTTGGGGCTGGCGACGGCCGTTGCCCCTGGCTCCAGCGCCGCTGAATCTGGCCGACTTAACCACGCAAACGGGCGTGGCTCTGGAACTGGCCCCCGATCTAAACGCGGCCGTGCTGCAATTTCCGCAAGAATACGATGTTACTACCGCCTCCGGCACAACCGAAACCGTCACTTTGGCGCAAACGGCCGTTTATCGGCGCGGCAGCCAGCGCTGGTTGCTTTCACCGCCAGATGATGCCTTTTGGGGCAGTTGGTCCACCAGCGAAGGCGACTTCCTCCGGGTCATTTATCCCAGCCGGGACGAGATTGTGGTGCAACGACTGGCAACCGATCTGGAGACCATGCTGCACGAATTGTGCCGCACCTTTGCCAGCCTGGATTGCCCGGACGACCTTCAAGTCTCTTTGCGCCTGGATACCAATCCAGACAGCTTACTGACGGCGACCAATCAGACGGTTTTCCTGGATGCCGGTCTCCGGCTGCAACTGCCTGCGCCGACGTTGTTTGGCCTGCCGCAAGACACGGCCGGCTACCGGGCGTTGTATCGGGCCTATGGGGCGCAGGTGGCAACGGCCGTGGTTGCGGACCTGGTAGGCTGGGAGTGTTGTCGTCATGCGCCCTTTTTCCAGGTACTAACCGATTATTTGCTCGACCAGATAGATTTACGGCCGTGGCCCGTGACCAGCGCCGACCACACCCGCGCTTTGCGCGAAAGCGCCAGCATGACCGACCTGAATCTACAATGGGACCGGCGCGATTGGGTGACGTGGCAAGATGAGGCTGGTTGGGAGTTGTATACGGCCGTTGATTTTCTGCTGCAAACCTACCCGTTTATTGACCCGGTGGATTGGCTGCGCGGATTGGGGACCAATCGTAGTCTGCTTACCTGGGTGAACCAACCCTTCATCGCCCAGGAGAATCGTCTCGGCCCTGATCCGGCCGTGTTGGAAGCTCTGGACGAAGAGTGGTGGCAGTTTGCCTATGCCGAGACGCTGCTGGCTCAAGAAAACGAGCCGCTGCCCACCCCTTTTCCTGACCAGGATTTGCAGGTGGTGTGCATCGCCGATGGCAGCTATGAGTATGAGGCCGATAACACCATGACGCTTCACCAATATGATTTGCAGCAGGAAGTGTGGACGGCCGTGTTAACCCGCACCGGCTATCTCATCGCCACACCCATGCTTGATGATTCCGGCTGGGTTTTGCAGAACTTTCCCTTTTCTGACGATGAGGCGTGGCGCACAGAAATCTGGCGCGATGGGCAGAGCAACGTCTTGTTTGCCGACGACTATTTATCACTGACGCTGGGGCAATTTGACCCAACCGGCAGGTATTTGATCAGTTACGTTGGCAACTCGGAAGCTGAAATGCCGCAGCAAGTCTTATTGGACCTGGCCGATTGTACAACCGAATCCTGCGAATCGCTGCCGCTGCCGGGGCAGTTGTTTTGGTCGCCAGACGGCCGTTACACCCTCATTGCCGACGCGAACTTGTTTGAAGGCAGCTCTTTTGTGATAGACGGCCGTATGATCTTGTTTGACCCTAATCAGAATACAATTCATATGCCCCTGCAATTGGGCGACCAACGCGGGCAGCCATTGGCCGGTAGCGAAACTTTTGCCGAAGGCTATTCACCTTTCTGGCTGGATAATCAACGTTTTGGTTATATTCAGCTAGGCGCGGATGAAGCCGGTGACAGGGTCGTGATTGCCTCCATAGACAACCTTGAGCCACAGGTCGTTTTAACGTTGGCCGACGTGGCTGCCATGGGGCCGTCGGGTATCTCCGCCCCGGCTTCTTTGCACTACGTACTCGCCAATCCGGCGCAGCCTTCCCTGCTGTTTGTCGTGGCGTTGGATGCGCTGGGGCGGGAGGCTTATCTCTTTTCGTACGATTTGACCACTGAGACCGTTGAGTTACGCCTGCGCTCTCTCGTGCAATCATTTCACGCGCTGGGGTTTTCGCCAGACGGCCGTTGGCTCACCTTCACCGGTTCTGACGGCACGAGTCAGGATGGCAACAGCGTTACCAGCACCTTGTTTGTCCATGAAATCGCCACGCATGAAACCCAAACCTACGTCTCGCAACTCGCCAACTTCATCCTCTCACCCCTGTTCGATTGGTCGGCCGACGGCCGTTGGCTGTTGTTTGTGATTGACGACCGGATCATCAGCCTGGTCGCCCCAGACTATGGCTACCAATGGGTCTTTGCCCATAATCAGGGCAGTTGCACGGCGATGAACTGGATAAACGAATAACCGTAGCCCGTATCCCGTATCCCGTATCCCGTATTCCGTTGTCCGTTGGCATTCATCAAAGGCAGCGGAACACGACTTACGGAATACGGCTTACGGAATACGGAATACGGCTTACGGAATACGGAATACGGCTTACGGAATACGGAACACGGAGCTTCACATGAGCAAACAACAAGTACAATCCATCTTCGGGGCCAGCGCCGACGCTTACGTCACCAGCCAGGTTCATGCCAAAGGGGCCAGCCTGAACCGGCTGGTTGAATTGTTGGAACCACAGCCAGACTGGCAGGTGTTGGACGTGGCGACCGGAGCCGGTCATACGGCGTTTACGCTGGCGCCACGGGTGGGCCGGGTCGTTGCCACAGATATTACCTCGCAAATGTTAGAGAAAACGGCCGTTGGCGCGCATGAACGTGGCCTGATCAACCTCACCGTGCAGCCGGCCGACGCCGAAAATTTACCCTTTCCCCCGGCCAGCTTCGACCTCGTCACCTGTCGCATCGCCGCCCATCATTTTCCCGACGTGGGCCGATTTGTGGCCGAAGCGGCGCGGGTGCTAAAACCCGGCGGGCGTCTGGCCGTGGTAGACAACGTCGTGCCCGGCAGCCGCCTGCGCGGCAAAAAAGCCAATTTGCAGCGGCAGGCGGGCAGCTACGTCAACGCCTTCGAGAAACTGCGCGATCCCAGCCACGGCCGTTGCCTCAGCCTGGACGAATGGGCCGACCAATTTCGCCACGCCGGTCTGACGCTGGTTCACCAGGAGGCGCTGCGCAAGGAAATGGATTTTGCCAGTTGGACCGACCGGCTGCACGTTTCCGCCGAAACCCGGCTGCGCCTTCAGGTGATGCTAAAGCAGGCGCCAACGGCCGTGGCCCAGTTCTTGACGCCCATTCAGACCGGCGATAGAATCGCCTTCTACTTGACTGAAGCTATTTTAATCGGGAGATTGGGGACTGGGGATGAAAGATCAGGGGCAACCTGATCGGCAATCTTCACTCCCCAATCTTTTTGTTTGATAGTTGAATGGTTGGATGGTTGGTTAGCCAACTTGCCAACCATCCAACCCAACGACTAACCTATGAACAAAACCTACCACTTTTGGATCACCGGCTGCCAGATGAATTACGCCGACGCCCGGCGGGTGGCAACCGAACTGGAAAAAATCGGCTATCGGGCCACGCCTCGCCTGGAAGACGCCGATGTCGTCGTGCTGGAAACCTGCACCGTGCGCCAGCAGTCCGAAGACAAAGCCTACAACAAACTCGACAATTTGCGTCCCCTCAAAGTGCAAAAGCCCGCCATGACCATCGCCGTCATGGGCTGCGTGGTGGGCGTGCGCGGCAACGAAGCGCTGGAAAAACGCTTCCCCTTCGTGGACGTGTTCATGGAACCCAGCACCGATGGCCTGCCTCTGGTCGCCCACTTGCAGCAGGGCGAAGACCTGGCCTATGAACAGGCCAGCGACGCCCAACGCCACGCCTGGCAAGATGGCGAGGTCATTTTGCCGACCGACCAGCGCGGGCAGCTTGTATCCGCGCCGGTTTCGGTGGTGTATGGCTGCTCCCACGCCTGTTCGTTTTGCATCATCCCGCAGCGCCGCGGCATCGAACGCAGCCGTCCGGTGGGCGAAATCGCCGCCGAAGTGCGCTCGCTGGTGGCCCAGGGCGTGAAAGAAGTGGTGCTGTTGGGGCAAATTGTGGACCGCTATGGCTATGATGTCGCCGATGGCCCAGACCTGGCCGATTTGCTGCGCGTCATCAACGAGATTGATGGTCTGGCGCGGATTCGTTTTCTAAC
>CALFEW010000101.1 GCA_937958365.1 uncultured Chloroflexota bacterium
GAAAAAATCATCGCGGCGACCAAACTGGCCGAAGCCCACGACTTCATCATGGACCTGCCGCAGGGCTACGACACCATCGTGGGTGAGCGCGGGCAAAAATTGTCCGGTGGCCAGCGGCAGCGCATTTCTATCGCCCGCGCCATTCTCAAAGACCCGCCGGTGCTGGTGCTGGATGAAGCGACTTCCTCGGTAGACAATGAAACCGAGGCGGCGATTCAGCGGTCGCTGGAGCGCATTACCGTCGGGCGAACGACCATCGTCATTGCCCACCGACTGTCCACCGTGCGCAATGCAGACGTGATTTTTGTGTTGGAGAAAGGCCGTCTTCAAGAACAAGGGCGTCACGAGGCGTTAGCCGAAAAAGACGCCGGCATCTACGCCGGGTTATGGCGCGTGCAAACCGGGCGGGCCGCCCAGACTGACAAGGCGCACGTCAGGAGCGAAAATTAGCCTGTAGACTGTAACCCAGGTTTTAAGGTAGGCCAGATAAAGTACTATTTGATTGCGTGAAAATAACGTTTATACTAAGTTAAGCTTATCCGCTATTCCTGGGCAGCATCAAAAATGAATAAAAATCTGACTTCCGCACTTGACGTATACGACTCTCAAAAAAACCAATTAGTGGCTAAGATCGCTTTGAATGGCTACGACATCAAAGCGGGTGGGCTGCTGCCAACCACCGGCGCTATGCGCAGCTTCGTGATTCTGGATGGTGACTTATGGACCCAGTGGAATTCGGTGGCCACCTTGCGTTTGCGTCATGAAACGGGCACAGAGTTGGCGGTACGTATCGCTGCCTTACCGGTCGAAGCGGATGGTTATGGGCTGATTGAGTTTCTTTGAGTCGTGGCATCTTCCTTCTTTTCTGGACAGCGAAGCCCTGGTATGCCAGGGCTTTTTTGTTGCCGGTCTTCTGAATTATTTTTATTTACAGAGTTTCCCCCATCATCTTATCTTTTTAGTAGTCGTTAGTAGGCGCTGTTAGTATGTGGAGAGTGCCACAAAGGGCCAAGATGTACGGTCTGGTGCAGGGCGCTGGCTGCATATACGGCCGTTTCTGTTTTGCTTATGCAAGCGTGCTGTGGAGGAAGACACGGCCGTTGTGTATAAGCGAATCAGTACTAAAGTCCGGCTTCCCAGCAACGACCCATATCTGGACCTAACTGTTTCTCTTGCCCCATATCTGGATTTCCCCAGATGAAGTTATATCCGCCTTCAAAAGAATTCTCCACAATAAACGCCTGTTTTCCACAGTTATGAGTGACTTATCCACAGAAATGGTGGGGAAACGGCCGTTCCCCCCCTTGACAAATCGCCAGTCTTTTGTTCCAGACAACAAAAAAGCCAGCCCCCGGAGGAACTGGCTTCATCATTTAAAGCTGGTTGATGCTGGTAGACTACACTTTGCCGGTGGCGACCAATGGATTCCCATTGGCTTCATAAAGCGCAGCCTTAATTTCCAGCATATCACGACGGGCTGTGGCATCCACTTCCAACAGCGCCGCAATCTTTTCATACCCATACAAAATCGTGGTATGGTCTCGATCCCCTAATTGAGCGCCGATATAGGGCAACGAACTATCCGTTTCTGTGCGGGCCAGATACATCGCCATTTGTCGAGGGAACGCAATGGTTCGGCTGCGGCTCGTGCTGGACAGCGCATCCTTCGAGACGTTGTAATATGCGCACACCGCATCAATCACCTGCAAAATAGTCACTTTTTCCGGTCGGCGTACCAGATCGGCCAGAGCCATGTTCACCAACTGCGTATCCACAACACCCGTGCCGGAGAGCTGCGCATAAGCAATCACCTTATTTAACGCCCCTTCCAACTCCCGGATATTGTTGCGTACGTGATGGGCAATTAAGTCAATGACGTGATTGGGCACGGCAATGCCGTGGTCTTCAGCTTTGGCCTGCAAAATGGCTTTGCGCGTTTCTGTGTCCGGCAGTTGAATGTCGGCCATCAACCCCCATTCAAAACGCGATTGCAGCCGTTCTTCCAATGTTGCCATCGCCTTCGGCGGCCGATCGCTGGACAAAACAACCTGTTTGCCCTGGCTGTGCAGATCGTTGAACGTATGAAACAGCTCTTCCTGGGTGCTTTCTTTCCCGGCAATAAACTGAATATCGTCAATCAACAAAACATCCGGCGTCCGGTAGCGTTCGCGGAATTGAGCCATCTGCTTATTGCGAATGGATTGTACCAGGTCGTTGGTAAACGTTTCGGAAGAGATATAACAAATGGTTAGGCCATCACTAACGCATTTGTGCCCAATGGCATGAAGGAGATGGGTCTTGCCTAACCCCACGCCGCCATAAATAAAGAGAGGGTTATATGTCTGCCCAGGATTCTCAGAGACAGACAAGGCGGCTGCATGGGCCAGCCGATTGCTGGTGCCCACAACAAAGGACGCAAACGTAAACCGATGATTCAGTGTCAGGCTAATGGATTCTTCGTTTTGACCGGGGTTGGCCGGGCGACGTACCGGCTTATGGCCATTCGTCGCCCCATTCCCATTCAGCACAGGCGGCGGCGGAGTTATGATTTCATCCGACCATACCACAAAACGTATCGTGACTGTCTGGTTAACAATGGCGGACAAAGTGCGCAAAATGGTATCTTGCAAGCGGTTTTCTAGCCAATCTTTGGCATAGTCGTTGCGTACACCAATAACATACTCGTCATTTTCATAAGCGAGTAATCGAGCGTCTTTTAACCAGGTGTTGAAAGTCGCCTTGGTCATTTGCAACTCTAATTCGCCTAGAGTTGCTTTCCAAGCAGTTTCTGGAGACATAGATTTCTGTCCAATTAATACTTGGCCTGCAATATAGGCAGGCGCAATAAACTTGTGGACAATGGCCACACGCGAAAAACTGACTTAAAAGAATGGGGATTTCAGTCCGTCGCAGTAGATACTTTTGTCGAGACCCTCAACTCAACAATGACCCCTTGCTGCAGATTGGCTCCGGTTTTGCGGTTTGCCTGACCCAGGCAAACACTTACGTTAATCTGAGCAAATTCGATAAGCAACGACGGTTCAGACATTTTAACAAATGGGGTGGGTCCACGCAATGAAATGGGAACGGAATTGCCTTAAAAGGTTCAAAGTTTTTAGGATAGCGAAACCTTAAAAAAGCGTATATTTTAAGATACTGTGCTTGACAACATTCTTATCTCCCTAAGTTTTGGAACATAAGTTGAGTACCCCCCAAATGTTGGGGTTTTACCGGGCATATTATGGTAAGATGGCTAATTGTTGCTGTTTTGGAATGGAGGCAGTCACGTCTTTTTCACGCCCTAAGCAATACATCTTCATGAATTTGGGTCTTAACGTGTGTTTGATGGAATTTGCTTGACAACATTGGCGCAAATTGACTAGAATTTTATTGTCCCAAGATGCGAATGCCCATATGTGATGTTGGCGCTTGGAATCCGACACAATGAACGTACATGGAGGCTCTTTATGAATGTTATCAAAGTTTCTGCTCGTTCTCGTACTGCTGCGGTAGCGGGAGCTATTGCGGGTGTTATGCGTGAAGTTAACCGGGCAGAAGTGCAGGCAATTGGGGCTGGCGCTGTGAATCAGGCACTTAAGGCAATTGTCATCGCCAAAGGGTACCTGGCAGAAGAAGGTGTTGATGTGGTTTGTGTGCCCTCTTTTGTAGAGGTTAGTATTGATGAGCAGGAGCGCACTGCTATTAGAATCGTGGTGGAACCTCGTAGTTAATATAACTAGTCTTATAGTTTGTTTGTTGGACACGGCGTGAGCCGTGTCCTTTTTGTTTAAAGTGGTGCGGTAAGAGCGAGACTGTCTAGAAAAAGCCTCGTTGGGTGGAAATGAGTGGAGGCCTGATGAAACGATTAAGTAAATTAGGATTTGTGGTTTTGTTGACTGGTCTGATAGGGTGGGTATTGTTGGTTGGGTTGCAACCCGCTGAAGGGCAAACTCTTGTGGCGGGCCAATCAACTGCTCACGTCTCCTGGCGGAATGACCCGCATTCGGCAGCGAATGGCGCGCAAAGACTGCGTTCTATGGGGCAAACGGCCGTACCCCTGACCGTACAAACGGCCGTTACCGCCTTTCCCTTTAGTATAGACGCCTTCGTTCTGACGCCGGATGCGGATTGGACCTCTTCCACGCCCCAAGACGCCAATTACGGCTTTTCTGTAGATACAGCCGGTGACGTCAATGGTGATGGGTTCGACGACGTGATCGTTGGGGCGAACTGGTTTGATAATGGTGAGCCGGATGAAGGCGCGGCTTTTGTTTTTCTCGGCGGGGCAAATGGGTTGAGACCCGTTTTTAATTGGCGCGTGGAAAGCAATCTTGCCCATGAAGAGTTTGGCATTGCCGTGGCTGCGGCCGGCGACGTGAACAATGATGGTTACGATGACGTCATCGTTGGCGCTAATTCGCCGCTGCCGACTTTAGGCGGGAAGGTGTATCTCTTTTTAGGTTCATCTGTCGGTCTGGCTGACGCCCCCGCCTGGTCAGCTGCGGGTGAACAGTTGGCGGACCTTTTTGGCACGGCCGTTGCCTCAGCCGGCGATGTCAACGGCGATTCCTACGATGACGTGATTGTGGGCGCGCCCAATTTTGTCGGGCAGCAAGGCCTGCCAACCGGGCGCGCTTATGTTTTTTATGGCGAATCGGGCGGCTTATCGGCTGCGCCGGATTGGATTGCCGAAGGCAATGGAAACAGCCGTCGGTTTGGCGTTTCAGTAGACACTGCCGGCGACGTGAACAACGACGGCTACGACGACGTCATCATTGGCGACAGCGAATATGCGCCGGATGGCGTCACCGGGTTAGCGGCCATCTTTCTGGGAGACCTTGACGGTCTGCCGGTAAGCAACCCACCGATTGCCACTCTCAACGATGCCGCCAGTGTGCAGTATGGCGATTTTGTCTCTGTGCCACCCTATCATCAATTTGGTTTTTCGGTGGGCGCGGCCGGAGATGTGAACGATGATGGTTTTTCCGACGTTGTCGTGGGCGGGCCGGGGGATGGTGGCGGGGTGAGCGTGT
>CALFEW010000102.1 GCA_937958365.1 uncultured Chloroflexota bacterium
TGATGGCGGTCTGCGTAATATCCCAGGACAGGGCCTTCGTGGATGACGGCAATAATGGCGTCCGATGGCGTGGTTTGCGCCAGATAATCGCCCGTTTCGCGGACGAGGCTGTAATAATATTGGCTGCGGTACAAGCGATTGGAAAATAAGGGTTCCCACCAGCTTTCACGGTTTTGCCATTGAGTCGGGGGTGGCAGTTTGAGAGGAGAAATCTGCCAGGCAAAAAGCAGGACGAGAACGGCCGTTCCCACCCATCTGATTCGCTTTTTTCGCACCCATGCCCCAATATGCTGCCAATCTACCAAAAGCCCAATGGCAATGCTCATCATCGGAATAACAGCCATTAAGTGGCGCGGTTCCTTCAGACGAACCAAAATAGAAGCAGCCAGCGCCAGCGCAATATACAAAAGCACAAGCAGGATGATGCGGGGCAGGCGGCGGCGAAAGAAAAAGAAGTAAGCCGGGAAACTTGCCAGAAATAAAACAACCAGACCAACCCCAAACACGTCACGGCTCAGGCTGGACAGCCACGTGACCAGAGTGATCCGGCTGCGCGCGTCTACAATTCCGCCCGTGCCCAGCGCCGATCTGAACCAACCAGCTATCCCGGCTTTAAAACCAACCGCATCCAGATTAAATCCCCACATGACCCACAGACCCAAAGCGAGCAACAGGGGAAGCAGCAGCCAAAACGGCCGTACAATTCGCTCCCGCCAGGTGCGACCGGTGGCAAAAACATACAAAGCGGCCGCTCCCACAAAAATAACGGCCAATTCTTTCAGCAAAATCGCCAGTGCGCTGGCAAAACCCGCCAGGGCCAGATACCGGTAGCCTTGTCGGTAGTCTGGTGTTTCATCCGCACAAGCCAACCAATAAAGAGCCAGGATAATCAAAAACGTCATGGGCACTTCCATGGTGAGGAAGTAGGCATAGAGGGCAAAAAAAGCGTTGAGGGCAACGAGAACGGCCGTTACAAATGCCGCCTCTACTGATTGTGAACGCCGCACAATACCATAACTCAAAATGATGGCGCCTGCGCCAAACAGCGTCGTCACCAGCCGCAGCAAGAACTGATTTTCGCCAAAAACCATTACCGAGGCCGTAACAACATACAAATACAAAGGCGTATGATTAAAAAACAGAACGCCATCTTCCCCAACAGACCGCAAAGGCAACCCCAAACGCCGAATATTGCGGGCAATATCCAGGAATACGGCCTCGTCATAATCCGTAAACCGCACATGCCAGATCAGCACGGCCTCAATGAGCAAAAAGACCGCCACGGCAATGACCAGCGTCAGCACCACCCAGTTCGTTCGATTCTTCATGATATGGATCTCTGGCAACATGCCGGTTGCCTGATGGCCTGGCTGCCGAATGCTTTACAAACTACCCCACAAACCGCAAGGGCGCAGAGTACGCTGTAATTTCTTGCGCGAATCACTCTGCGGTCTCCATGCCCTGCGGTTTTGGGGATATATTTTTAAGATTTACTAACCAAAGGCAGGAACACTTGCTTCGGATTGACAATCACCAGGCCAGAGATAACGTTGTCGTTTTCGTTGCTTTCAATAACGGCCGTTCCACTATCTACCTTCACCCAAAAGCGATGCACACCGGCCGTTAACCCCGGCCAATCTACTCCCACGCGAATCGGTCCGCGCGCGCACCCGCCAATGTCTGGCAGCACCGTGGAACCAATGGCGTTCGATAACGCCTGGTCAGAATAAAACGTAATGGTAAACGGCTCCCCGGCGGGCGTGTCGCCATTATTATAAACATCTACAGAAAGCGTTGCTGTGGCTGTTGTTCCCGGCGCAATGATAAAGGCGCTGGTGTCTATAGCGCCACCTGGTTTCAGATTCGGTTTTATTCCCTGGTTCACCCGTTGAGTCATCTCGTCCAGAAAAGCCAGGCCAACTGGTGAAAGCGTGGTCACTGCCTCATCGGTAAACAAATTGCTGGCCCGGCCGGCGCCATTGTAATACATGCTAAACCAAAGCGACTGTTGCACCAGACGATAATTGTCTTGCGGGTATCCTAAATTATAGTCAACGTTACCGCCGTCCAGGTAATCAAACGATTGGCGCAAAAAGCTGCTAACCCGCGCTGGGGCGAACAGGTTGCCAAATTCATCGCGCAAGAAGTCCTCAGCCCCATCGTTGTTTGTGTCGTCATAAGGATAAAGCAGGGAAAATTCTGAAAGCAGCAGCGGTTTGTGTTGTTGCCCATGCGCCTTCATCCAGGTGCGCATAGCCACGATCTGCTGCTTAAAGAAATTGAGGTTATCATGATCCGCATAGCAATAGACCTGGTTGTTCAGTTGCCCGCATAGGCTTGAATTTCCGTCGCTTTCTTTCATGCCCAGCGCCGGATTTGTTCCCACAGCCACGCTGGCAATGCCATTCGCCACGCCGCTGCTGTTGACTTCAGGCAAAATGTAAAGGTGCATGTTCCAGACATCTACCGGCATTTGTTGCCTATATAGCCTGTTGTATTCAGCCCATACTTTATCCAGATATTGCAGCCGACCTGGCGTGATCTGAACCAGACCGGCGATGGCTACTTTGGCCTGCGGATCGCGGTTTTTGATGTAGGTATAAACGTCGTGGTAGGCGCGTGCATACATTTCTGGTTGCATGTCATCCTGTGCGCCACCACCTCCGGGACTTGGTCCCCGATCTGGTTCATTGCCGATAATCCAGGTTGCCCCCGGTAAAGCGCTTATACGCGCACCTAATCCGGCGTCGTTTAGGAGTGGGGTGGTGGTGTATTGATCGAGGTATGTGTCGCCATCTTTGACCTGTTTAAGGCGAACGGTGGGTAGATATTCGATTTCTCCGTTGTCTATGCCGTTGACAGTGAAGTTGAGATGCCACCCCACACCCAATTGAGCCAGCTTGTTAAAGTGCGCCGTGCCCATGGAAGGGACGCCGATGCGACAGTTTGGTAATTGGTCAGAGAGATCAAGCGTCTGAGTGGGGGTTTGTTCGGTTGCCGCTACGGGTTGAATTAGAAGGAGAATGGTTACAAAGATTGTTAGCAACAGGAGGCTGATGAGCGTGAATATTAAAGGAGGTGAACTGGATTTAGGGTCTTGATTTTTCATGAATTTCTCATAAGGGAGATTTATTGCTCTAGTAATCATCTCTATAGGTTGGTTTAGTAAGGGTACAATCTGGTTGCGGCTCCCAAACGGCCGTCAACCGCACCAACCCCGCCCCCGGTAAAAGAGAATCGGCGATGACTTCAAAAGATTGTTCAAAGACAAGAGAGAGGGGAGTTTGGAACTCGTCGGTAACGGCCGTTTGCAGCCGATACTTCTCCGGCAGCAGAGGCAGCGCCGTAATCCTATAGCGCATCTGGCCCGGCTGGTCTACGACGCCCGGCAGCACCTGGCTGGCCCAACTGACGTAGACGCCGTCTTCTCGATAAATAGCCAGGTTAAACCGGGGATTTGTGACAGGCTGCTCTGGTGTGAACTGAATTTCCACCGTCATGGTGGCGCCGGTGGCAAAAGCCAGATGTTCTTCACCGGCGTCATTTAGGAGGCGAACGGCCGTAATATCCACCACCGGTTCAGCTTCAGCCATTCTAACTGCCAGCTTCTGCCCTTCATTAAAATGGGCCACATATTTAGGCAGCACGTCGGCTGTCTGCCCGGCCAGACGCAAAAGTCCCTTTTCCAGCCACAGGACGTGCGAACACAATTCATTGATGGTGCCTGCGTTGTGGCTGACGATGATAATCGTCACGCCCTGGCGCTTCATGTCATAAATGCGTTGGATACATTTTTCCTGAAACGCCTGGTCGCCGACGGCCAAAATCTCGTCCACGATCAAAATGTCTGGCCGAACGTGAATGGCGACGCTAAAGCCCAGCCGCATATACATGCCCGACGAATAATGCTTCACCGGCATTTCGATAAAGTCGCCCAATTCCGAAAAATCTACAATGCCGGCAAAATTGGCGTCTATATCTGCCCGGCTCAAGCCCAGCAAGGAGGCATTCAGATAGATGTTTTCGCGTCCCGTTAAATCTGGATGAAACCCCGCGCCTAATTCCAACAAGGCGCTCACACGCCCCCGCGACTGTACCCGGCCTTCTGTGGGCCGCAAAATGCGGGCCATCAGTTTCAGCGCCGAGCTTTTACCGCTGCCATTCCGCCCCACAATGCCCACGCACTGGCCGGCCATGATGTCGAATGAGACATCGCGCAGCGCCCAAAGATGGCGCTCTTCAGCGTCGGCCGTTTTGCGGCGAAAGGCCGACATCAAAACTTCCAGTACGGTTTGGGGTTTTTCCCGCGTAAAGGTGAAACGTTTGCTCACCTTTTCAAAGCGGATCACCGGATATTCACTCATTAAATTCAGCCTATTACCTTTCGTCAGGGTTCATTTTAACGGAAAATCATCCCACAACCAAAAGCCCATCAGTACCACGCAGCCCGCAGACGGCCGTTTTCTGCGTCCGGTAGTACCAAAAATGGCCTCGTTTGTCGCTCGACGGTATCCTTAACAATGGCAACAACATGTCATGCTGAACGAAGTGAAGCACCCCTGTCAAGCAAAGCATCCACAACGCTCTGGTTAGCAAAAACGCTGTAAAACAGCAGCGGTTTTGCGCCGCCGTAAAGTCCACAGGAGTTTGAACATGTCGGATATGTCTGAGGATCAGGTCTTGATTCTGGTAAGCCCAGAGGCGCTGGCGGCAGAAGCGGCTGACCGCTTTGTGTCTTTGGCCAGGGAAGCCATTGCGACGCACGGCCGTTTCAGTGTAGCGCTCTCCGGTGGCAGCACGCCAGAGGCCTTGCATCGTCTGCTGGCCCTGCCGCCGCGCAAAAGCCAGGTAGATTGGGCGAACGTCTACGTGTTTTGGGGAGACGAGCGCTTTGTGCCGCCCGACGCCCCCGACAGTTCGCGGCGCATGGCCGAGGAAACCTTGCTGAACCACGTTCCTATCCCGGCGGCAAACGTTTACCCTGTGCCCACCGTGGGCCTCTCGCCGGCCGCCGCCGCCCGGCAATACAGCCGGTCGCTGACCAACTTTTTTGCGCCGGCCGCCATCCGCTTCGACCTGATTTTCCTGGGAATGGGGACCGACGGCCACACGGCGTCGCTTTTTCCCGGCCAGACGGCCGTTACCAAACCAGACGGGCAGCCGGTAGCAGTGGTAATGAACGCACCCAAACCGCCACCTATCCGCTTGACGTTTACCTACCAGATCATCAATCAGGCGGCTAACGTAATCTTTCTGGTGGCTGGCAGCGGCAAGGCGCAAACGGTAGCGAAAGTACTGGCGCAAGAATGCGATTCTGTGCAGTGTCCGGCGGCAGGGGTGAAGTTGAGGAACGGCCGTTTGCTCTGGCTGCTAGACAAAGAAGCGGCGCAGGCATTGCCTCCGGCTATTCATCCATATCCTTAAAAATATCCCGCAGCTCCTGTTCCCACACGTCGTCTAGCGGCACAAATGTCAGCTCGTCAAAATCCGCGTTGAGTTTATCCAGATACTCACGGATGTTAAGCTGCGGCAGTTCCTCGATGAGTTCCTCGATCTTGGCGTCAATTGCCGCCACCATCTCCGTGCTGTGATTCTCCAGTTCCTTCAGGTCCATACCCAGAGTCAATATGTGGTTCAGGCGCTGCATCACGTTAAACCAGGCCCGATAATCCCGCTCGATCTGAATCCCGCGCGGCTGCATGGCCGACTGCGAAAAATCATACGCCGGGACAAAGGCATAAAAGGTGAAATAGGCAATGCTTTTCCGGCCGGCCATCGCCACCAGATACGAATCAATGCTGGACCCACCTTCATAATTGGAAAAGCTAACAGCATACTCTTCTAAAAACTGGCGCATCTCCGGCAGGCTGTAAATGCAGGATACCTGCCGGTCTTTGTCGTAGGGGGTGGGGCCGAAGACGCCGGCCACGCCGGCCATCTGTTTAACGCCCAGCGCGGCGACGGCGTTAAACAATGCCTCGCCATAACGCTCCACGTTCAGGTGCGGCTCATCGCCCAGAAAAATGACCAGTCCTTGCTCCTCGTCGCCGCTGTAGTAAAACTCGTTGCGTTTTTGCTCCAGGTCCTTTACCACTCCATCTTCAATTTCTACCACCGGCCGCAGCAAATGATGGGTTCCGGGCATTTGGAACAGGTAAAAACCTTCAGACCGCAGTTCGCCGATTTTGCGTGCGCCCGTTTTTTTGATCAGATAAGCGGGCAGTTTTGAGGAAATTG
>CALFEW010000103.1 GCA_937958365.1 uncultured Chloroflexota bacterium
ACCATTGAACGCGCTTATGCCACCATCAAGCGATTACTTGGTTTGGCCTACTTCTGGAGCGGCTCTCAGAATGCGGTTGAACTGCAACTCTGGTCTACCTGGATTGTCTATACCGTGTTAATTGACCTCTGTGACGAGGTCGCCGGATTGTTAAGGTTGCCGTTTGAGCGTATCTCGGTAGAGATGGTGTTCCGCTCAATTTACTATTACACCAAAGCCGTTAAGCGGGGTGATGTCCGGCCTCTGCCAGAATATCTGGCAGACCGCTCTGCTGACTTGGGTATTGTCAAACGAAAGCGAAAAAATAAGACATCTGTATTTGAATCATGGCCCTTGACAATTGCCTCAAAACCTTAACTTGTAACCGATACCCTTACTCCACCGTCACACTCTTCGCCAAGTTGCGCGGCTGGTCCACATCCGCGCCCAACCGCACCGCCACATGATAAGCAAACAACTGCAACGGAATCGTATTCACCACCGGGGCCAGCAGTGGCGGCGTCGGCGGCACATAGAACACATAGTCCGCCTCGCCGCGAATCGCCACATCCCCCTCCGTCGCCACCGCCAGCACCACCCCATTGCGCGCCTTCGCCTGCTGAATCTGGCTGATCATCTTGTCGTACAAATGATCCTGCGTCGCCAGACAAACCACCGGCATCGTCTCGTCAATCAGGGCGATAGGGCCATGCTTCATCTCGCCGGCCGGGTAGCCTTCGGCGTGAATGTAGCTAATTTCCTTCAACTTCAACGCCCCCTCCCGCGCCACGGCATAATTGATGCCGCGTCCCAGGTAGAGGAAGTTTTTCGCTTTAAAGAACAGTGCCGCCAGCGCCTCATATTCGGCGTCATGGTCCAAAACCTGCCCCGCCAGATTGGGCAGTTGCGCCAGGTCATTTACCAGTTCACGCAGCCGTTCTGGCGAAACAGTGCCGCGCAAATGGCCCAATGCGCAGGCCAGCAAATACTGGTCCACCAGCGATGTAGTAAACGCCTTCGTGCTGGCGACGCCGATTTCCGGCCCGGCCTGCATCGGGATGTAGCCATGGGATATGCGCGTCGCCTGGCTGCCGACGGCGTTGACGATGGCCCAGAGGGTGGCCCCTTTTTCCTTCGCCAGTTCGCAGGCGGCCAACGTGTCGGCCGTTTCGCCGGATTGGGTCAGGGCGAGAACGGCCGTTCCCTCATCCACAATCGGGTCGTAATACCGAAACTCCGAGGCGTACGCTACTTCGGTGGGCAGCCGGGCGATGCTTTCAAACATGAATTTGCCCGCCAGCCCGGAATAGTAGCTCGTGCCACAGGCGATGATGATGAGCTTTTGCACCTTCTGCGCCAGTTCGGGTGTCAGGTTCATTTCCGGCAGATGAACACGGCCGTTTTCAAAATCCACCCGCCCGCGCACCGTATCAATCAACGATTGCGGCTGCTCGAAGATTTCCTTTTGCATGAAGTGCTTAAATTCGCCCTTGGCCGCGCTGACGGGGTCCCAGGCAATTTGATGGATTTGGGGGTTTAACGGCC
>CALFEW010000104.1 GCA_937958365.1 uncultured Chloroflexota bacterium
CAGCGGCGTGGTGGCCTACGATTTGCCGGGCACGGCGAATGCGCGCATCTTCTGGGGCACAGGTCGGGGAAATTACCAGCGCGCCGGCTCTTTTCTGCCGCTGGAACAGGTCACGCTCAGCGCCGCACCGGCCCAATTGAGCGGCGGCGATTTGTTGACGTATACCATCCGCCTGGAAAGTGCGGCGCAAGCCTTTGGCGCGGTGTCGTTGGCGGATGCGATTCCGACCCATACCACCTATGCCGGTAATCTTTCGGCTTCGAGCGGGCAGGCGGATTATGCTGGCGGCGTGGTGACGTGGAGTGGGTCGTTGTGGCCGGGACGGCCGGTGGTGGTACGCTTTGTGGTAGAGGTGGACACGGCCGTTCTCACGCCCACACCCATTGTCAACACCACGATCATCAACGATGGCCTGGGCCGCACGTTGGAGCGCAGTGCGCTGAGTATTGTGAATGGAACGGCCGTTTACTTACCGGCCGTTCTCAGACGATGATACCCTGAATGGTACGCGGACAAACGTGGATGCAGCCAATTTTCGCGGACAAAAACGACAAGACTCCGTGTTAATCCGCCGCGTCCGCGCCAATCCGCGTCCCATTCCCAGCCTTCCTGGCCGTCACGAAATCGTCAAATCAATGCCGGGGTCCGGGTCGGCCTGGGCCAATTTGAAGCGCACAAAAAATAACGGCGCGTAATAGGCCATCCAGATGCCCACCAGGAAATAACGCAAAATCCGCAAGGGAATCGCCAACCACATCGGATCCGCCGGGAAAACCAGGTCCAGCCCGCTGCGGATCGCCAGGGCGATAACCATGCCCAGCACATAACGGCCGATACGCAATCCCGCGCTGCCATCACTGCGGAAACGAACGCGGCTGGCCTCCAGCAAGAAGCCGATGCCGACGCCTAACAACGTGCCAACGGCCGTAGCCATCCCCTCCACGCCGGCCAATTCCGCCACAGGAATATACGCCGCCCAGGGCACAGACATATCCGGCGCGCCAATCAGCAGGCGCACGACAGCATAAACGATCCCAAACGCCACCGGAACCGCCACCGCCACCATCAGCTTGAAGCCCAAAATGCGCCGACCAAAGCCTTTGGCGGCATACTGCTGCCAGAACACAAAGCCCAGCAGCACCAGGCCGCTGACTAAAAACCCAACCACGGTGTCATGGATGAAATGTGAACCCAGGTAAACGCGGCTCACCGCCATCAAAAAAATCATGACAATCGCCAGCACCCACGCCCACCAGCGCCGAATCCAACCGGCCATAAACAGATACGTCACGGTCGCCAACTGCACGTGACCGCTGGGCACGCCATAGCTGCTCTCTTCCCACATCATGAGGTCAGGGTCTAACCAATACGGCCGTGGCCCCCGCAGCCCATGTTTCAGCAAAGGGTTCAGGGCATTCGTCAGCAAAAACAGGTAAGTAAATAACTTGCCCACCGGTTTGCTGATGCTCCAGTAAACCAGGGGAAACAAAGCCAGATAAAATTCTTCCAAACCCAGGGTGCTAATGAAAGTAAAAAAGCCTGCAAGTTGAGGATAATTCTCTTGCAACCAACGGGTAGCATTCAGCCCCATCTCTAAAAGCGGGTCCATGCGCATCCTCCTTCCTCGGTATCCAATTGCTTTTCCAAACTCTTCCCGCCTCAGATTGTAGCCTTGTACGTTCCTACACGTCAAACAACGTGTGCCGCCGGGCGCTTTTACCCCGTGCGACATTTGCTTTCCCTGAGAATATGGCGGGAACGGCCGTTCCGCCAACCATGCACTGTTGCGTACTGGCCTGGGCGGTTTATAATCTGTACATGAATGTGATTGGAGGGTATTTATGTCAGCAAGAATTTTAGTGGTTGAAGATGAAGATCGTATTCGCCAATTTTTACAGCGTGGCCTGACTTTTGAAGGCTATCGCGTTGACGCCGCCGCCGATGGTCAGACCGGTCTGGACCTGGCGCGCGAAAATCCGCCTGACCTGGTACTGCTGGACCTGATGCTTCCCGGCATGAATGGGCTGGAAGTTTGCCGCCGCATTCGTGCCGCCAGCGAAGTGCCGATTCTCATGCTCACGGCCAAAGAAACCATCGAAGACCGCGTCGTAGGGCTAGACGCCGGCGCCGACGATTACCTGGTAAAACCTTTTGCCTTTGACGAACTGGTTGCCCGCGTGCGCGCCTTGCTGCGTCGGGCACAGCCCACCAAGCCGCAAGTCTACCGCTTCGCCGATTTAGAGTTGGATACCGGCACGCGCCAGGGCAAACGCGGCGAACGCAGTTTTGACCTGACCGCCAAAGAGTATGAGTTGTTGGAACTGTTCATGCGCCATCCGCGCCAGGTGCTTACCCGCGAGGTCATTTTTGACCGCGTTTGGAACTACGACTTCGGCGGCGAAAGTAACATCATCGAAGTTTACGTGCGTTACCTGCGCCAAAAAACCGAAACCGACGACCAGACGCGACTGATTCATACCGTGCGTGGCATTGGTTACGTGCTGCGCGAAGAAGCATAACCAACCTTGTCTATCCAAAACCGCCTCCTCCTGATTTATACGATCATTTTCTCCGGCGCTTTCGTGTTATTCGCCATGATCGTATATTTTTTGCCCAGCAACCGGATTCTGGCGGAAATAGACGCAGACCTTCTGGCCCTGGCGACAGAAATTACGCCTGGCAACATCACGACGGATGGGAACGGCAACATTCGTCTGAGCATCCCTGATGATCTGGCCACGTTTGAAACGGCTTCTACTTTCTTGTTGATCAGTGACAAGCATGGCGAAGTTGTGGTGAAATCCAACAATCTGGTGGGGTTTGAGACCTTGCTCGATCCGGAAAGTTTGGGGGATGCGCCCGCCTTCAGCCTGGTTCAACCGGATGAAACGTCGCTGCGCGTGTATACCACGCCGCTTTATCTGGATAACGACCCGGCGGCGGGCATTGTGGGTTATTTGCAGGTGGCGCGCCTGCTGAATACCTACGCCAGTTTTAATCGCTTGCTGGCTGTGGCCCTCCTGGTGGGTTTTGCTGCGGCGACAGCCTCTCTGTTCCTGGCTGTGTGGCTGACGCCGGGCCTGTTTCGGCCGTTGGACGACATCGCTACGGTCGCCAACCAGATTTCACGCGCCGACGACCTGAGTTTGCGCGTGCCCCATTCAGATCGTATTGACGAAATCGGGGTATTGGCCCGCGCGTTGAACGAGACGTTGGAACGCTTGGAGCGACTTTTCCAAACCCAACAGCGGCTCATGGCCGATGTGTCGCATGAATTACGCACGCCGCTGACGGCCATTCGTGGCAACGTGGACCTGATGCGCCGCATGGGCGATGGCGACCCGGAATCGCTGGAGATTATTCAGGAGGAAGTAGACCGCCTGACGCGGCTGGTGGGCGACCTGACGTTGTTGGCTCGCGCCGACGCCGGCGGCTTGCCCCTGACCTTAAAGCCGGTTGAATTGGATAATTTGCTCTTTGAGGTTTACCGGCAGGTGAGTATTCTGGCAAAACCGGTTGAAGTGGTGGTGACCGAGGTGGACCAGGTTTGCGTGAATGGCGATTCGGACCGATTGAAGCAGCTCCTGCTCAATCTGATTGAAAACGGCATGAAGTATACGCCGCGCGGCGGCCGAGTGACCGTCACGCTGGCCCAAACGGATGGCTGGGCGCAATTAACCATCAGCGATAACGGGGTAGGTATTCCGGCGGAAGATTTGCCCTTCATTTTTGATCGTTTTTATCGGGTGGATAAAGCGCGTAATCGGTCGCAGGGCGGTTCTGGTTTGGGTCTGGCGATTGCCAAATGGGTAGCTCAGGCGCACGGCGGCGACATTTATGTCACGAGTGAGGTGAATGTGGGTTCGACGTTTACGGTTGTGCTGCCTGTTCGGGAAAAAGAGATGAAAGTGGAAGAACTGCGGTCGGAAAACGGCCGTACCCGCTCCAGTTTGCGCTTGCTTGGCTCAGCCAGACGAAAGGAAAAACAAAGCGAATGAGGTCAGCGTTCTGACCTCATTCGCCTGATGACGTTAGCGGCGGCGGAGCAATAAGACCACGCCCAGACCAATGATCACCAACGGCCAAAATGCGCCCCCCATCCAGGCCGTCCAACCCAACTGCTCGAACAAAAAGAACAGGCCCAGCATGATGAAGATGATGCCTGCCGTTGCCGGTCGGCCAATACGGCCGGCGTTGGCGCTGACGGTTGCTTTCATCTCTTTGATGTTGTCCTGCAAAACGACCGCGTCAGACTCACCGGCCGTTGCTTCTCGCGGCATCACAATCCACAAAACCAGGTAGATGGGAAAGCCAATGCCGCTGGCGAAAAACAAAATGACAAAAGCCAACCGCACGAATACCGGATCCACGTCCAGATACGCCGCCAGACCGCCGCAGACGCCGGCCAACATTTTGTCTGTTTCACTGCGTGTTAATTTGTTTTGAGACATGACAAAACCTCCAATACATTTTTTGCAATTTGAGCGCCCTGGTAGGCGCTGTTGTCCGTCTATACGCCATTAAAAACTGAAAGTTGCGGCTGCCCCAATCTGGAATTGGGCGTTCGTTTTCCGGTTACGGTTGGCGGCTGACGGGATGCGTCACATGAGAGTCCCCTGAACACCCTGCCTGAGAATGGCTGACGGCCGTTCCCGTTTTTGTTATACTGGCTTGTTGACCGGTGTTTCGACCGGTATTTTGACTGGTGAAATGAAGATGTCATTCTCGATTTCGTGGAAACGTCGGGCTGCCCGACTGATGCGCTGGTCGCTGCTGCAATGGCTGATGGCCTGGGGCATCCGGCTGATTGTCCCCAGACGGCCGGTGGGCGTGGGCGTGGTGCTGCTGGACGCCGACGGCCGTGTTCTGCTGCTGCGCCACGTTTTCCACCCACACCGGCCCTGGGGATTGCCCGGCGGCTGGTTAAAACGCCACGAAGCGCCCCACGAGGGCGCGCTGCGCGAATTACGTGAAGAAACAGGGCTAACGGCCGTTCTCGGACCCGTTCTGGCGGTTGACGAGACGGCCAATCCAGTTCACGTAGGCATTATCTACCTGGCTTATCCGCAGACGGACCTCATTACCCTGAGCGATGAAATCCTGGCCGCCGACTGGTTCTGGCCTGACGATCTGCCCGATATTTTGCCTTTTCAACAACAGGCGATTGCGACGGCCGTGCAAAACTACCAACGGCCGTGCGCCACAATCTCGTTACCAGAGTTGAGCCGAACGCCATGAACAAAAACTCCACACCCGGATTAGGTCAATGGATCACCGTTTCTCTTCTGGTGGCCATGACCATCTTTCTGTTACTCAAACTTTACCAATACGCCGGTGCGCGCAGCTATTATCCCACCGGCCTCACCGTAGCCTCCATAGACGTGGGCGGTATGACCCGCGAAGAAGCCAGCGAAGTCTTAAACAATCGTTACCTGGACGCCCCCGTCATGATTTTTCACGATGCGGATTCGTTTGAAATCAGCCCCACCCGCGCCGAATTTACCCTCGATCTGGAGACCATGTTGAGCCAGGCCGATTATCAGCGCTTCCAACAAGATTTTTGGGCCGGATTTTGGGGCTTCTTGTGGGGACGGCCGGTTGAAGTGGACCCTGTGCCGCTGTACGCCACGCACAACCGCGAAGCCCTGCGCGAACTGCTTCAGGACATTGCTGGCCTGACCGACAAACCGGCCCAACCGCCACAACCTGTGCCCACCAGTCTCAGCTTCCAATATGGCGAAGCCGGGACCAAAACCAATATCGAAGCCAGTTTCGACGACGTAGAAGCGGCGCTTTACCGCCCATCATCCCGTGAGGCGCACCTGGTGGTGGAACCCTTGCAGCCGGAACGGCCGGAAATCAACCTGCTCACCCGTCTCCTGGTCAACTACATGCAGGAATACGAACAGACTACTGGCGGCGTGGCGGCCATCTTTGTGTATGATCTGAACACCGGCGAGGAAGTCGCCATCAACGCCGACGTGCCGATGTCGGGCATAGACGCCCTGCGTATCCCCATCGTACTGGAAACGTATCGCCTCCTGGACAACGTGCCCACTCTGGCCCAGCGGCAACTCATCTCCGACACCCTGGTCATCCAGCCCGACCCGGCCAGCGCCAACCAACTGCTGAACGTTATCTCTGGAGCCGAAGACCCGTATTTGGGAGCCAGCAAGGTGACGGAACTGCTTCAGCGCATGGGATTGGTGAACTCCTATTTGCTGACGCCATTTGGCGCGGATCCGCAGGCCGGGCAACGGCCGTTAACCACCCCCGCCAACTCCGCCGAAACCCTGCGCACCAGCCCGGACCTCTACCGCCAGTTCACCGCCGAAGACATCGGCATGTTGCTGGCGAATATTTATTACTGCGCTCAAGGTCGCGGCGGCGCTTTATCTGCCCTGTACGCCGACGAGATCACCCAGGGCGAATGCCAGGAAATGCTCGACTACATGGCGCAAAACAAGATCGAGAGCCTGCTTGAAGAGGGCATCCCGCCCACTGTGCCCGTTGCCCATCGCCACGGCTGGATCAGCGACACGCACGGCGACGCCGGCATCGTCTTTTCGTCCGGCGGCGATTATGTCATCGTGGAACTGCTGTACAAGCCGGACTTTTTGGAATGGGAGATCAGTTCACCACTGCTGGCCGACATCTCCCGCGCCACTTACAATTTCTTCAATTTTGATAATCCTTACCTGAGCGATTCGCGCGCCAACTAAACGCGGCGGCAACTCGGTGATAACTGAACCACTATGCTAAAAGCGCTGCAACGATTTTTAATTCTGCTGCTCCTTCTTACCGGCGGGCTATACCTGATGTACCAGGCTATTTTGTACATGCAGGGGCGCAATGACATGCCACCCGGCATGATCATCGCCGGTGTGGATGTGGGCGGGTTGTCGGCGGAGGAAACGGCCGTAGCCCTGCAAGACCATTACTTCGCCCCCGTCCGCCTGGCTTATCGTCAGGAACTGGTCGAATTAGACCCGCAAATGACCGGTTTCACCCTCGACATGGAAGCCATGCTCGGTGAAGCCCAGGAGTACATGAGCCAGCAAGACGTGTGGCAGGGCTATCTGCGCTTCCTGATCGGCCGCAACATGGAGCCGATTACTATTGATCTGCAAGCCAGCCATGACCGCGCTGCCCTGCAGGACCGTCTGAACACCATCGCTACCTTTCTGGACCAACCGGCGCAGCCGCCCCAAATCAACGCCGAAACCGAAACCTTCGAGATGGGCAAACCCGGCTATTCCACCAACGTCGAAGCCAGCCTGACGGCCGTTGAGCATGCCCTGTACGAACCGCAAAACCGCGAAGCCGAACTGGTCGTCGAAAACCAGGAAGCGCCGGATTTCGACATTGAGTTCATGCAAAACAGCATCCAGAAGCAGCTTGATGCCTTTAGCGGCATGGGCAGTATCTTCATCATGGACCTGGAAACGGGCGAAGAAATAGCCATCAATGCCGACGCGGCGATTTCTGGACTGAGCATCTTGAAAATCGCCATCTTTTTGGAAGCCTACCGCGCCCTGGACGGCCCGCCCAACGAGTACGTGCAGGGTTTGTTTTATGATACGGCCGTGCAATCCAGCAACTTTGGCGCCAACCTTCTCCTGCATGAAATCGCCGGGGAATACAACACCTACAAAGGCGCCGACATCCTCACCGAATCCATGAAACGCCTCGGTCTGGTCAACACCTTCATGGCCGTGCCCTACGACGCCGTCGCCCCATCCACCCGTCCCACCACTTACAGCACCCCGGCCAACTCCCGCTCCGACCTGTTGATGGTTCCCGACACGGCCATGCAAACCACCGCCGAAGAAATCGGCTCGCTCCTGTCCATGATTTACTACTGCTCTAAAGGTGGCGGCACGCTGATGGCCGTCTATCCCGGCCAGATCACCGCCGACGAATGCCAGGCCATCCTCGATTTGATGGTCTTGAATGAAGAGGGCAACCTGATTCGTTTTGGCGTGCCGGAAGACGTGCCCGTCTCCCACAAACATGGTTGGGACCTGGTCACTCATGGTGACGCTGGCATCGTGTTCTCGCCCGGCGGCGACTACGTCATCGTCGAATATTTGTCGCTGACGGCCGAAGATACCGGCAATTGGCTGGACCACGAGATCAGCTTCCCCATCCTGCGCGAAATTTCCCGCACCGCTTACAACTTCTTTAATTACGAGCAGCCCAACCTGGAAGACCCGATTGATCGGTCGCTCCGCGAGGCGTTGGTCCGCGAAGCGGCTGCCGCCACCGCCACCGCAGCAGCAGCCGCCGCCGCCGAGGCCACGCCTGCGCCGGACGTTACAGCTATTGGTGAACTGCCCGCGGAAGGGGCAACGGCCGTTCCCCCCACACCCACACCTACGTCCACACCACCCCCGC
>CALFEW010000105.1 GCA_937958365.1 uncultured Chloroflexota bacterium
GCCCGGCGCGATTGGCCTGCTTGAGAATTTTCAAGGCTTCGTCCTGGTCAATCACCCGGCCCAGGCCGTTGCGCTGGTAATAATCGGCAGCCGTGCCAAACGAGAGACAGGTTTCCAGCGGTTTCTTGCAGCCTTCGCCCACCGTCTGCCGCTCCTGCCGACAAATGCACGGGGCCACCACGATATGTTCCTGCGAGCGCACCAGCTCTTCGGCGTGTTCATAAATCATCACTTCCTGGTTGGTTTCGATGCTTTTGCCCACGGGGATGGTGCGAATTTGCGGCGCTTTTTGCCATACGTCATGGGCGGCCAGCGTGGGCAAATATTCCTCAAAGTCGCGGACCAGTTCCGGCGTCAGGCGGTTGACCTGGAATTCCCAGATGCCCACGACAAAGTGCAGCGCGGAATATTTGGGCAGTCCTTCGCTGGGATGCAGGCTGTAGATGAGACCTTTGGCTTCCATTTCTTGCAGGCGCACGGCCGTTTCCTCCACCGGCAAATGGGCGCGTCGGGCCACCACCCGCGCCTCCTCCGGCAGCACCGTCAGGCAAAGGGCCATCGTCGCCTCTTCAGGCGTAAACAGGCGGCGCAAAATCCGCAGTTCCACGCCGGATTCGGTGGGTGGATAACCGCCGGGCAGGTTGTCCAGATGGTGGGCCAGACGTTGGTATAGCTCTTCGTTCATCGTCGTCTCCTTAAGCAAATATGTGCGCATAAGATTGGACCAATCCTGGAGATTGGTCCAATCTGCGCCGCGCAGGTTTTATTGGCGTTCGTGTTGTCTGACGTGGGGTCTTGGGAAAACATTGCGGCGATCATAACAACCTGCCTGGTCTGGCGGCAAGTGATGATTGTCATCTTTTGCGGCTGGCTGGTAAACAAAAACGGCCGTTCCCTGGCAGGAAACGGCCGTTTGATTCACTCTGGCAGGCGGGACGCCTGCGCTCCTGGTAGAACTAAATGTGAATCGGGCTGCCTTCCACCCCGTGCGCCGCTTCCATCAACGCCTCGCTCAACGTCGGATGGGCATGGACATTGCGGGCGATTTCTGCGGCCGTCAGTTCGGCGTTGTGGGCCAGCGTCAGCTCCGGCAGCAGTTCCGTCACGTCCGGGCCAACCATGTGCGCGCCCAAAATCTCGCCATACTTCGCGTCGGCGATAATTTTGATGAAGCCATCTTTTTCGCCTAATCCCAACGCTTTGCCGTTGGCGATAAACGGGAACTGGCCGACGTTAATCTCGAAGCCCGCTTCTTTGGCCTGCGCTTCGGTGTAGCCAAAGCTGGCAACCTGCGGCACGGAATACGTCGCCCGTGGCATCATGCGGAAATCAATCGGAT
>CALFEW010000106.1 GCA_937958365.1 uncultured Chloroflexota bacterium
CCACGCCCATCACCGAAATCAGCCAGATGCGCATCGGCAGTCGGCCGTCGCGCCGCACCGCCAAAGCGACATTGGACAGCCTGCGGGCGATTCCCTGGGGCTTTAGCTGGATGCAGTGCCGCCACGTGCTGCCGGGCTGGTATGGCGTGGGGCAGGCGCTGGCCTCGTTTAGCGACATCCCGCTGCTGCAAGAGATGTACCAGGAGTGGCCGTTCTTCCGCCACAGCCTGGACAACGCCCAGATGGCCCTGGCGAAGTCCGACATGGGCATTGCGCGTTTGTATGCGGGGCTGGTGGAGGATACGGCCGTGCGTGAGCCAATCTTCGGCCAGATCGAGTCTGCCTTCCACGAAACCCGCCGCATGGTCTTGTTGGTAACAAATCAGCGGGAACTGTTGGACAATGCGCCCACCCTCCAGCGCGCCATCCGCCGCCGCAACCCTTACGTGGACCCGTTGAACTTTATCCAGGTGGCCCTGCTGCGCCGCCTGCGTTTCCTATCCGAGCAAGACAGCCCAAAGGCGCAGGAAATCCTTCATGCTATTTTCTTGACGATTAATGGGATTGCGGCGGGGTTGAAAAATACGGGGTAAAACGTAGATTGGACCAATCTTGGAGATTGGTCCAATCTGAAAAACGGCCGTTACTTCACTTCTTCTTTCACATGGCCATTAGACCGCGCCCGGTCCCGAATCTCGTTGCGGCGCTGATCGTAGGCTTCGTTGATGGTTTGGGCGGCCTTTTCGCCGCGTTCGACTAATTTTTCCGAATAGGGAACGGCGTTTTCACGCACATTTTCCACCACAGTGGTGGCTATGCCCACGCCCAACAAAAGGGTCTGGCGTGTAACGCTTTTTACCCGGCTGCATACCGATCCGATGACATTCATGAGTCCCATTTTTATCTCTCCAGTTGAATCCTACAAGGGACAACCGCTTGTCCCTGAATGGTTTATCCAGTGAATTTGTTATAGAGAAAATATAACGCAGTGCGTCACAGCAGTCAAGAGCCAACTCGTCGAGGCTGGTCTGATCCTGCAAATTGCCGCTCCAGGATCGGCATGTTACACTCCGGTGTATGAATAACGAACTCACCTCTGGCATCATCACCCTGAAACCCGGCCGCGAAAAGCCGGTCCTGAACCGGCATCCCTGGATATTTTCCGGGGCCATTCACCACAGCGACGGCCGTTACCAGCCCGGCGATCTGGTGACGATTGTGGGTAAGGACGGCCGTTTCCTGGCCACTGCCTACGCCAACCCCCACTCCCAAATCCACGCCCGCGTCCTCTCCTGGGACCCCAACGAAGCCATCAACGACGACTTCTGGCTGCGCCGCATTCGTCTGGCCCTCGCCGGTCGGCAGGCGCTAGACCTGGAACAAACCACCGCCTACCGCCTGATCAACGCCGAAGCCGATGGCCTGCCGGGTCTCATCGTGGACAAGTACGGCGATTATCTGGTCATGCAATGCCTGACGCTGGGCATTGATCGGCGCAAGGCCCGGCTTGTCAGCTTCCTGGCGGCCGAATTGCAGCCCGCGGGCATCCTGGAACGCTCCGATGCCAGCGTACGCGCCAAAGAGGGCCTGCCCGAAAGCAACGGCTTGCTTTGGGGCGCACCGCCGCCCAACCCGCTGCTCATTCAGGAAAACGGCCACCCCTTTGCCGTGGATGTGTCCGGTGGGCACAAGACCGGCTTCTACCTGGACCAGCGGGTCAATCGGGCCATCGTTTGCACGCCACACCATGTTGCGGGCAAAGAGATTCTGAACGTTTTCGCCTACACCGGCGGCTTCGCCGTGTACGCCGCCGCCAATGGGGCCGGACCCATCACCAATATTGATAGCTCTCTGGAAGTTCTGGAACTGGCGGAGAAAAATGTGCTGCTAACGGCCCCCGAACGGCCGTCCGACGAATACCTGCTGGGTGACGCCTTTATGATCTTGCGCGACTTTCGGGATAACGGCCGTCAGTTCGACATGGTTATCCTGGATCCCCCAAAATTCGCCCACAGCCAGCGCGACGTGGAACGGGCCGCACGCGGCTACAAAGACCTCAACTGGCTGGCGCTGCGCCTGCTGCGCCCCGGTGGGCTGCTGGCTACGTTCTCCTGCTCCGGCCTGGTTAGCGCCGATTTGTTCCAGAAAATCCTCTTCAGCGCCGCCGTAGACGCCGGCCGCGACGTGCAAATTCTGCAACCGCTGGCCCAGGCCCCGGACCACCCGGTCTTGCTCTCGTTTCCCGAATCAGCCTACTTAAAAGGATTGCTCTGTCGCGTGGTAGGGTAAACGCTTTCACGCGCTCACCCAGTCGCCGGCTCAGCCAACGCTTCGGCCAGCGCGGCCGCTTCCTGGCGCATGATGTCGCTGCGTGAGTGGTTGCCCTGCGTCGTTTCATAATCCGCCCAGGCTTGCAGCGTGCGTATTTGCTCCGGATAGGTTCTGGAGCTGGCCCCGCCGGCCCGACGCAGCAGGCGTAAACTTTCCTGAAAGCAATCGCCTGGGCGGTAGGGTCTATCATCCAGCATAAAAGGCAGAGATTCTGGCGACATCTGCAAGACAATCTGGCCGAGCATGTGCCAGGCAATGCCCCTTAATTTGTCGTCGGCCATGTGCAGCGCAATGGTTTGGGTCTGGAGGATGGCTTGTTGAGCTACGGCCGTTTTCCCCTGTCCCAGCGCCGCCTCCGCCAAAAACAGATAGGCCTGCCCCAGACCGCGCCAACGGCCCGGCGCATCTTTACGTTCAGCAAATCTGATCACGCGCCCCAGCAGACGTTCGGCAGCCTCAAAATGCCCTGCGCCCGCCAAAGCGCCACCCAAATCAACGCGATAAAACATCTCGCCGTACCGATCGCCAATGGCGCTGGCAATCGTCAGCGCCTCGCGATACATGGCGATGGCCGCCCGTGGATTGCCCCGTAGCCGAACCACATTGCCCAGACGATAAAGGGCCTGCGCAACATCTCGCTGCCAATCCGACTGCCTGGCCTGACGCAAAGCCACCAGCAGGTCCTGTTCGGCCGCCTCGTAGCGCCCCATTTTTATTTGCAAATCACCAAGCGCGCCGTAGGCCAAAATAACGGCCGCTGCGTTTCTTTTGTCGGTTTGCCAATGTTCGGCCAGCGCTTGCAGCCGTTCCAAAAAGTGCAGCGCGTGGGTGTAACGGCCCCAATCCATGTACAAAGAGCATAGCAACTGATGGCTGCGAATCATCGCCGGAGCATCGCCGATTCGTTCGCTAAATTCTAACGCTTGCCGGGCAGAAGCCAGCGCCAGCGCCATATCGCCCAGGCGTTGGTACGCTTCGCTTTTGTGGCGCAGCGCCTGAGCCAGTTGGATTTCGTCGCTGACCAGCCAGGCCACCTTTTCGGCCCGCGTGGCGTTTTCCAGCGCATTGGCATACTGCGTTTGTTCGATCATGATGTCAGCCAGGCCATTGAGAGCGCGCGCCTGGGCAGATAGATCGCCATCCGCTTCGGCCGTCTGGCGCATGGCGTGGTAAGTGGCCGTCACGTCGTTGAATTGGGCTTGCAGGCGCAGCAGGCGCGCCATTCGCTCTTGCACGCTGACCTGCCAGGCGGCATGGACGGGACTGTCGGCCAATAGGGAAAGCATACGGCCGTAATGCCGCAGCGCCAGCGCCGGGTTGGCCATTTCCTGGGCGCGCAGGGCAGCCATCTCATGCATTTCCGCCGCCAGAATCGGTTCGTCGGCCAATTCGTAATGCTCGGCGATCAGGCTGGCATACTCCGATACCCGTTCGCCGCTTTTTTCCGCCAGCCAGCGGGCGACTTGTTTGTGGTAAGCCGGGCGGGTGCGCAGCAAGACGCTCTCATAAGCGACCTCGCGCAGCATTTCGTGCTTGAACAGGAAGGCCTGGCTGCCGGCAAACACTGAGAGATCTCGATGAAAAACCATCTCCCGTTTT
>CALFEW010000107.1 GCA_937958365.1 uncultured Chloroflexota bacterium
TCAAGCCACCCCCTCCGGGGGTGGTTGTTGACTGGCTATCTGTAAAGATATGGCCGAGCGATGCAGCGTGCGGCAGAATATTGTCTGTCGTTTCGACGATTACTTGTGGATGAATCGTCGGTTACAAGGAGATACACATGGAACTTGGAAAAATTTCCCTTAGCCTGGCCGTGGCAGACATTCATGCCTCCCTGGCGTTCTACCAGAATCTTGGTTTTGCCCTGCTGGATGACCACCGGGCTGAAAATTGGGTGATTCTCCAAAATGGCGAGACTGTCATCGGATTGTTCCAGGGCATGTTTGAGAAGAATTTACTGACCTTTGTCCCGGAAGATGCCCGGACAATCCAAAAACAACTGAAAGCGCGCGGCTTGAAACTGGACGCGGAAGCGGATGAGTCCACCACAGGACCCGCTTATTTCACGCTGACCGATCCGGACGGCAACCCGATCTTGTTCGACCAGCACGACCCCGATTACAAACCAACCGCATAACATTCATATCCAGGCCATTCTTAGCGCATTGCCGTAACACGAACGCCACTGACCGGCCGAGAAAACCAGCAAGTTGCGGTTTGCACCTGAAACCCAACGGACCGGGCAGCGCCCAGCATCGCCTCATTATCGCTGCTTGTGCCGAGTACGGCCGTATCCATCCCACGTTCTTGCAACAGGCGCAGCCCCGTGAGCAAAAGCGCCCACGCCAGCCCCTGTCGCTGAAAATCTGGATGTGTCGCTATCGGGTCCGTGTGCCCTTCCTGCCGTCCAGTGCGTTCATTTTCTTCCTGGCTAATCGCACATAGACAGTAGGCAGCCAAACGGCCGTCCGCTGCCACGACAACCAAGTCCAATTCCGCCTCATACTCTGGCGCGCGCATCATCGCCAGCCGCTCTGCGGCCGTCATATACTCTGTGCCAAACGCGGCGCGATGCAGCGCCACCAGCGCCGCCACTTCCTGCTCGCCTTGAACGTGGCGGATGGCAAACCCGGGCGGTAGTTGCGGCGTCGGAATGGCTTCGGCGAGGGGACGAACCAGACGCAGTGAGCGGATTTCTTGCCGCACAAAGCCGTGCCGTTCGAGCAAAGCAATTTGTCCGGCGTCATCCTCACGGCAACTGGCGTCGAGCGTGCGCGTTTCATCCCCTGCCGACATCGCGCGCCGCAGACACGCCACGCCCCAGCTGACAATCTCCCCTTCCAGGTCAAGGTATGAGGTCTGTGGGTCCATCTCAAAGCGCAGGTTATCGTACTGGTCTACAAAGGCAAAGGCTACGAGACGGCCGTTGCTGTTCAACCACAAGCGCGTATTCTCCTGCACAGCGGGCAAGGCGAGAAGTTCGCGCAAATCAACCGGACTGGGATAGTCGGTCAGGCGAGCGGCCGGTCGGACGGCAAACAAAAGCTGCAACATGGCTTGCAGATCATCTGGGGCAGTAAACAAACGGTTGGTAAGCTCAGTCATCGTTGACACCTCAAGCTCAACTCTTGGTCAGCGAATTCCCAAACCAATAGCAACGTCAGGATGGGTCGCCATGTTACACCGAAATGACCACATTGCCCTTCTTGTGGCCTTGTTCCACATAGCGGTGAGCTTCGGCAATCTGTTCGAGTGGATAACATCTATCTATGACCGGTTTTATCTTCCCTGCCTCAAGCAATTCCGCGAGCAAGACCAGATCTTTGCTCTTCTCCCTGGCGGATCTCAAACCGGTAGCCGCAAACCTCGCCTTTTTGCCGTTGTTCTTCGCGGACCATAACGCCTGTAACAGAATTACCGGCTTAGGCACCGTCGTCAGATAGATGCCTTCACCCGTCAGCGAGCCTTTGCATTGTGAAAACGAACGCTTGCCTACCGTATCAAAAATAATGTCATAGGCCTTACCATTTTCGGTAAACTCCTCCTGGGTGTAATCAATCACCTGATCGGCGCCCAAAGATTGAACCCATGCCAAATT
>CALFEW010000108.1 GCA_937958365.1 uncultured Chloroflexota bacterium
GGACGATAAAGTGCTGGAGCTGGCAACCGGCAAGGGCGAATTCCTCGTCCGGCTGGCCGAGCAGTACGGCGTCGGCGGCATCGGCGTGGATATTTCGCCCTACTGCATCCGCGACGCGCAGGCCAAACTGGCCGCCCGCGCCCCACACGCGCCCATCACCTTCCTGGAAATGGGCGGCGCCGATTATCAACCCGACGCGCCGGCGAGCTTCGACCTGACGGTCTGCCTGGGCGCGAGCTGGATTTTCGACGGCCACGCCGGGACGCTGCAAGCCTTGACCGGTTTTACCAAACCGGGCGGCTGGATCGTCGTCGGCGAACCCTATTTCAGGCAAGAACCAGACCCCGCCTACCTGGCCGCGGCCGGTTTCGCCGCCGACACTTTTGGCACACACCTGCAAAACGTCCTCACCGGGCAGGATTTGGGACTGAAGCTGATGACAACGCTGGTGAGCAATTTCGACGAATGGGACGTTTACGAAGGGCTGCAATGGGCCGCCAGCGAAAATTACGCCCTGGAACACCCCGACGACCCGGACGTGCCGGAACTGCTGGCGCGCATCCGCCAACAAAAGATCGAATACCTGCAATACGGCCGTAACACCCTCGGCTGGGCTATCTACGTCTTTCGCAAAGTGTAGCGAGTAGCGAGTAGCGGGTCTTAACTTGCTACTCGCTACCCGCCCAAGGATGAGTTTATGCAACTGGCTAAGATTTTGGCTCTGTTTGATGAACAGGAACGGCGGGTGGGGGTGCATCCGATGTACCGGCGGGAGGCGGCGGGCGACGTGGTGCGCCACGTGACCTATCAGCCGGAGCGGTTGAGTTACGTGGCCTACAGCCGGTTAACGGCCGTTACCGCCAACCCGGCCATCGAATCCCAAATCGCCACCTTCCAAACGCTGGGCCGCGCCGGTTTTGAATGGAAAGCCTACGACCACGACACGCCGCCCGACCTGCCAAACCGGCTGGCCGATTACGGCTTCACGCCCGACGAGCCGGAGCCGCTGCTTACGCTGCCCCTGGCCGACCTGCCGCCCGTTTTTCAGCGGGTAGGCGACATAGACGTGCGCCGCCTGACCGATCCGGCGCAAATTGAGGACGTGGTGGGTGTGGAAACGGCCGTGTGGGGCGGCAACTTCGACTGGCTGAAAACCCAACTCACTAACTACCTCACCGGCCACCCCGACTTCATCAGTCTCTACGCCGCCTATGTAGACGGGCAACCAGCCAGCATCGCCTGGAGCTATTACCCGACCGGCAGCCAGTTTGTCGCTCTGATGGGCGGCGCAACCCTGGCCGAACAGCGCGGGCGCGGTCTCTACACGGCGCTCGTCGCCGCCCGCGCCCTGGAAGCCCGGCAGCGCGGCGCACGCTTCCTCTGGGTGAATGCCAGCAAAGACAGCCGCCCCATCCTGGAAAAACGGGGATTCCGGCTGCTGACGATGATACGGCCGTTTGGTTGGACTTTTGGGTTGGAGGGGAAAGATGAACGATAAACCGATTTTGTCGGCAAGACTGAAAACTGAAAACTATCAGTCTTCAGTCTCCACCGGTAAAATCTCAGCGCGCTCTGGTCATCGCCGGCAGCACGTAAATTGCCGCCAGACCGGCAACCAGGTGCATGACCATCAGGGTGATAACCCCGGCGGGAGTGGCTCCGGGAATGAAGTCGCTGGTCAACATGCCAATGTCAGGCAGCATGGATAGGACCAGGACCACCCAGGCAATCCGCTGGTAGGTGCGGATAGGGTTTTGCGCCCGCTTTGTCAGAACAACATAGACAATGATACCGCCCACAACGCCCAGAACGGTAAAGATCGTGTAGCGCACTGTGCCCAGAGGCAGAAATTCCGCCGGGATGTCCAGAAGCGCCTGGGCCAGAAAGCCAACGATCAGGTTACCCACCACGGCCACGACAATGGTGATCAGACTGCCAACGAGGATGCGGCTGTTGTCTATGCCTTTGGGATTCGCTGTCAAACTCATGATAAGACTCCTTTGTGATTACGGATTACGGGATACGGATTACGGATAATGGCTGAGGAATTCGTCGGCAAACGGCCGTAACTCCCCCCGCCCTATCGCCACTCGTAACTGCCGCATCAATTCTAGCAAAAAGTGCAGGTTGTGGGTGGTCAGCAGGATGTGGCCCAGGATTTCATCCGCTTTCACCAGATGGCGCAGGTAAGCGCGGCTGAAGTGGGTGCAGGTGTAGCAGGCGCAGTCGGCGGCCAGCGGCGCCGGATCGGCCGTGTATTGGGCGTTGCGCAAATTCAGACGACCGCCTTTCACCAGCGCCGAACTGTTGCGCGCCAACCGGGTAGGCAGCACGCAGTCAAAAATATCTACGCCGCGCAAGACGCCGTTCACCACGTCTTCCGGCGCGCCCACACCCATCAGGTAGCGGGGCTTGTGGGCCGGCAGAATGGGGTGCAGCACGTCCAGCATGGACGCCATCTCCGCCTTCGTTTCACCAACGGCCAGCCCGCCGATGGCGTAGCCGGGCAGGTCCAAATCTATCATGAAGCGGGCGCTGTCGGCGCGCAAATCGGGGAAAACGCCGCCCTGCACAATGCCAAAAAGCGCCTGATCGCCGCGGGTTTTGGCCGCCAGGCAGCGTTCCAGCCAGGGGTGGGTGCGCGTTAGCGATTGCTCCACGTAGGCGCGGTCGTTGGGCGGTGGGCACTCATCGAAAGCCATGATCACGTCTGCGCCCAAATTTTCCTGGATGGCGATGCTGCGTTCGGGGGTGAAGCGGTGTCGGGAACCATCAATGTGCGACTGAAACGTCACGCCGTCGGCGTCTATTTTGCGGCTGTCGCTAAGGCTAAAGACCTGGAAGCCGCCGCTGTCGGTAAGGATGGGGCCGTCCCAGCCCATGAAGTGGTGCAGCCCGCCCAAATCGCGGATGAGTTCGTCGCCGGGGCGCAGGTAGAGGTGATAGGTATTGCTGAGGACCAGGGTTGCGCCCAGGTCGCGCAGGTCGCTGGGTTTCATCGCCTTGACGGTGGCGGCGGTGCCCACCGGGGCGAAGACCGGGGTATGGAGAATACCGTGCGGGGTGTGGAAACGGCCGTTCCTCCCCCCACTTTGCGGATCAACTGCGTCAATGTCAAATTCAAACATAGCCGGGAATTATAACGCAGCGGTTGGGGAAAGGAACCTTTTGCCACGTCCGGCGTTATATAAGCATGGTCCAACGTGTCAAAAACTACGTTCCCACTGTGTAGCCTACGACACAGCGTAGGCAACGTAGAAAAGGTATCGTTAATTCATACGTTTGGCGACCAGACCAGACGCCCATTTTCGACGATACTACCTTCATTGACACGGAACGGAAACAGAAAATAGACTTTTAGGAGAGAATCATGTTAGCTCAACCGGTAAACAACCAATCGCTGTTTGAAACGAAAGAATCGGGGCGTGGGGTAACGGCCGTAGCTATCCTCATTGGCCTGCTGTTGGGCGGTCTGTTTAACTGGTTCTGGGCCGGGCTGCCATTCCTGGCGACGGTGGCGATGTGGCCTCTTGGCGTCGGCATCGGCCTGATTGTCGTGGCGTTGGTTAGCCACCGGCTGCGCGGCGAAGCGCAGTGGGGGCTGGCGCTGGCCGGTCAGGCCATCGGCGCTGTAGCCATTGCCCTCATCTTTATCGCCTCCATGATCTAATCCCACTTTGACTGAACCTGCTGTGAAAGCGGCGCT
>CALFEW010000109.1 GCA_937958365.1 uncultured Chloroflexota bacterium
CTTCTCCGTGCAGGAAAACGACAACGGCCAATGGATGACCCGCGCCGTCAACATGCTTTTCATGGCCGACACGCTGGGCCAGATGGCGAAGTACGAATTCGACGCCGCCAACCAATGGGACCTGGCGAACGGCCGTCCGAGCAATGGCACCGATTACGGCCTGCTAGACGCCGATACCTACGCCCGCAGCCCGCAGTATTACGTCTTCCCGCTCTGGTCGCGCTTTGGCGACACGCTGCTGCCGGTGGCGTCGTCTTACAACGCCGCCACGACGCTCAGCGTTTACGCCGGGCGCATAGACGCCTCGACGGTCTCTCTGATGGCGATCAACAAGACGGGCGGCTCCATCACCGGCAGCATCCAGGTGAACGGTTCGTCGCAAATCAGCAGCGGACTGGCCGATGTGGTCAGGGCGACTTCGCTGGACAGCCAGAGCGTCACGTTTAACGGCGTCAGCAATCCCAACGACAGTCTGTCCAACGCGCCTTCAACGCCGATTAGCAATCTGGGCAACCCGCTGTCTTACACCTTCCCCCCTTACTCGGTGACGCTGCTGCGCCTGGGCGTGGATGAAGCGCCGCCCGGACTAAGCGTGGCGGACACGGCCGTTACCGAAGGCAACAGCGGTACCACCAACGCCACGTTCACCGTCTCGCTCTCCTCGGCCAGCGCCGACACCGTCACTGTGGACTATGCCACAGCCAACGGCACGGCCGTAACCGGCAGCGACTACACGGCCGTCAATGGTTCGCTCACCTTCACGCCCGGCCAGACCAGCAAAACCGTCCAGGTTCCCATCCTGGGCGACGTGGTAGATGAGGGCAGCAGCGAGACGTTCACCTTCACGCTAAGCAATGCCGTCAACGTAGAGGTGAGCGACGGTCAGGCGGTGGGAACCATTCAAGACGACGATACCGCCCAACTGACTATCGCCGCCGGTCCGTCGGTGATGGAGGGTGATGATGGCAGTGTGACGGCCGTTTTCAACGTCACCCTCTCCACGCCTGCGGCCTTCCCGGTCACAGCGAACTACACCAGCGGTCTGGGCGGTTCTAACCCGGCGACGTCTGGGGTGGATTATGCCCCCGCGTCTGGTTCGCTGACCTTCAGCGCCGGGCAAACGGCCAAAACCATTTCCGTGACGGTGTATGGCGACACAAAATTTGAAGGCAACGAAACCTTTGTCGTGACATTAAGCAATCCTAACCCTGTCACCATCACCACCGCCAACAGCACTGGAACCATTCTAAACGACGATCCGGCCAGCGATTTTGCCTTTTTGCCGGCCATCACCAGGAATTAAGCACACTGTTTCAACTTACCGGAAGTTGTCGAGCAAGAACCTCCGGGAAGTTATTAATGGTACGCCGAGATTGGTTGTGTATTGGTAGCGTATCGGTAGCCAGGGCAAGGAGGGGAAACGGCCGTTTCCCCTCCTCCTACCTCCTGAAAATCATTGACGCGGCTGACTGCGCCGCTTATACTGAATTAAGCTCTGCCCGGACATGTGTTCGAGCAATCGTCAACTTTTTCCAAGTCCCCACAAATAAAAGGAGGTTCCCTGTGTCCATAACAATCACCTGGCATGGTCATGCCACATTCTCGTTGAATATTGGCGGTACGGCCGTTGTCGTTGACCCCTTTTTCGCGCCCAACAACCCGGTCGCCAAAACAAAGGCCGACAACGCCGCAGCCGATTTCATCCTGCAAACCCACGGCCACGGCGACCACATCGCCGACACCATTCCCCTGGCCAAACGGACCGGCGCATTGGTTGTCGCCAATTTTGAGATTTGCAACTGGCTGGCGGCGCAAGGCCACCAAAACGTCCACGCCATGAACACCGGCGGCGGTTGGAACCTGCCTTTTGGCCGCGTCAAAATGACCTATGCGCTGCACAGTTCCGGCCTGCCCGATGGCAGCTATGGCGGCAACCCCGGCGGCTACGTGATCACCGCCGAAGGCAAAAATGTCTACGTCTCTGGCGACACAGCCCTTTTCTCCGACATGGCCCTCATCGGCAAAGCGGGCCTGGACGTGGCGATTTTGCCCGTCGGCGACAATTTTACGATGGGACCGGAAGACTCCATCGAGGCGATTCGTCTGCTTAAGCCCAAAGTGGTTATACCCTGCCATTACAATACCTGGCCGCCCATCGCCATAGACGCCCAGGCCTGGGCCAACAGGGTGGCCGAACAAACAGACGCGCGCCCCGTCGTTTTGGCGATTGACGAAACGTATACTGTTTGATAACGTACTGCTCTTTGTTTTCCAGAAGGACAAAGGATCTCTGACCCTTTTGTCCTTCTATTTTTGATCAGCCCAATAGACGTGGTCGAACGGCCGTGTTCCGTTAGCCAGAAAGGACTCCTTGGGGTCCACTTTCGCAGGCTGCCGGTCCCGGACGCAGCCGATCCGTTTTCTGGGGAGCAAGCAAACCCGTAAAGGAGAGAATTTAAATGAAACGCATTTATTGGATGATTACCCTGTTGTTACTTTTTAGTCTGGCTCTGGCTGCCTGTGGCGGCGGCGAAGAACCCGCGCCCACAGTTGCGGCAACGGCCGTTCCCCCGGCCGAAGCTGAAGCGCCAGCCGAAGCGCCAGCCGAAGCCGAGGCCGAAGCGCCAGCCGAAGCGCCAGCCGAAGCGTCCCCAACGGAAGCGGCCGAGCCTACTGCCGCGCCAGTTCCCGCCGAAGAACCGGAAGCCGCCCCCATTTCCTTCGCCGACCTGAATTTCAGCGGCAAATCCGATGACCTGGAAAGCTACCGTTATGAAATGATCATGACCATTAGCGGCGTTAACGATGCCGGAGAGCCTGTCAGCCAGGGCATGACGATGCAAATGGCCTTCATCAAAGATCCCGCAGCTTCTTCAATCGTTATGGTCAGTGATGGCATTGCCGACATGGAAGACATGGGTTCCATCGAAATGGTGCAGATCGGCAATACCAGTTACATGGTGATGCCTGAAATGGGCTGCCTTGCCCTGCCCGCCGAAGAAGAAGACCTGATGCAAAGCTCTATGGCCGATGAATTCACGCCGGAAGCGATGTTCAACGACCTGGAGAAACTGGACCTGGTTGGTGACGATGAAATAAACGGCATCCCGGTTCTTCATTATACGTATGACGAATCGGCCATCCCGGCCGGGGAAGCCCAGGGCATTACGAAAGCCAACGGCGACATCTTCGTCGCCAAAGACGGCGGCTTTTTGGTCCGCATGGTTTCCGACATGGAAGGCGATTCCACGTTCATGGAAGGCTTTGAAGGGATCAAAGATGCGGTGATGCACATCGAATTCAACATGACAGACATCAACGCCGCTTTCGAGATTTTGCCGCCGGCCGGTTGTGAAGGACAAGGCCCCGACGCCGAGCCACCGTTCCCGGTGCTGGAAGACGCTACGGACCTGTTTAACTTTCCGGGTATGATGAGTTACTCAACGGCCGTTTCCGCCGAAGACGCCATCACCTTTTACCAAGAGGCCATGGCCGAAGCCGGTTACACCTTCGCCGAAGATGAATCCTTCATCACCACCGGCCTTGCCAACCTGGTCTTCAACAGCGAAACGCTGGGCGCGGTAAGCATTAGCATCAGCGAAAACAACGGCGTCACTTCCATCGCCGTCCTGTCTGAAACCAACGAATAACCCCGACAACCTTTTCCGCAAGCAACAGACACATAAAAAAAGCCCCTACCCGGATC
>CALFEW010000110.1 GCA_937958365.1 uncultured Chloroflexota bacterium
CGCGCCCGTCTTTTTGCCCTGACGGCCGGCGCCGCCGCTAACTTTATTGCCGCCCTGCTGGCCTGGTGGATTGCTTTCTCGTTGGGCGCACCGGCCGTCGCTATTTCCTCCGTCAACCCCAACTCGCCGGCGTTCGAGGCCGGTATCATAGCCGGGGACGTGATCTTGGAAGTGGAAGGCCAGAAAGCCGACAACACCAGCGTCATCTCCGAGCCGATGTATGCCAAAGGCGGCCAGCCGGTGGAAATGCTCATCAGCCGCAACGGCGAGAAAATGATCGTCACGGTGATTCCGCGCATCGAAGGCGAGTATGATCCGGCCGTCGAAGGCCCCATCGGTGTGGGCCTGACCATGTCTGATTCCGGTGAACGAATCCGGCGTGGGGTGGGTGAAGCGGGCGCAGACGCCGTAGGTATCTTCACGGAGCAGATCGGGCTGTTTTTTAAGGTTCCGGCCATGCTCATTCGTGGGGAACTGTCGCCCAGCGAAGCCCGTCCGGTGAGCATTGTGGGCATCAGCCAGCTTGCCGGCGAGGTGACGGAAACGTCGGTTTCTAACAGCACCGTGTTTCCCTTGCTGCACTTTTTCGCCTTCATTAATGTGGCGCTGGGCCTGACCAATTTGCTGCCCATTCCGGCGTTGGACGGCGGGCGCATTTTGTTTGTCTTGATTGAAGCGGTGCGCGGCCGTCGCATCGAGCCGGAACGCGAAGGCATGGTGCATGTCATCGGCATGTTGGTGCTGCTTGGCTTGATGCTCTTCATGATCGTTCAGGATATAATCAATCCCATCATACCTTTCTAGTTTAGGTAGCTGTTGGCCGTAAGCAGTGGTAGGGAACACGGACAACGGATTACGGATTACGGAAAACGCCAACCAAACCTCCCGCACAACGGGAGGTTTTTTGTGAGGAACCATGAAAGACGAAAGAATACAACCATTTTCGGAGATTTTGGACGCGCTGTTTCATGCCGAGCAAGTGCCGGTGCATTTGCTCTTTCGCCTGTCGGACATGCCGCTGTCGGCGGAGACGCGCTTTTTTGCCGCCTGGCCGGGCGTTGACGATGAACGCCGCCAGGAAATTATGGGCCATCTGGTAGACCTGGCCGAAGATAATTTTGCTGTTGATTTCACCCCGATTTTTAAGGTGGGGTTGACTGATCCGGCTGCGGCTGTGCGTATTTCAGCGCTGGATGGCATCTGGGACGCGACGGACGTGCGGCTGATTTCGCCGGTCCTAACTATTATGCAGACGGACGAAAACCTGGAGGCGCGGGCGGCGGCGGCCAGGGCGCTGGCTCATTTTGTGCTGCTGGCGGAGTGGGGACAAATTCCGCGACGGCCGTTAGAACCGGTCCTCGTGGCGTTGTTGGCGGCATATGAAGATGAGGAAACGGCCGTGCCCATCAGACGCGCCGCCCTGGAAGCCCTGGGCGCAGCCAGCCATCCCCGCGTCAACGCCTTCATCGAAGAAGCCTACGAGCATGACGACCCGGCCATGCGCCTCAGCGCCATCTTTGCCATGGGCAACAGCGCCGACCCGCGCTGGCTGCCCACCATCCTGGAAGAGTTGACCAGCCCTATACCGGAAGTCCGCGCCGAAGCGGCCACGGCCGCCGGCGCGATGGGCAGCAGCGACGCCATCCCCTTGCTGACCGAGCTAACCCAGGACGAAGACGACGAGGTGATCGCAGCGGCCATCGTTGCCCTGGGGCAAATTGGCGGCGAGCAAGTTCAGGCCATTCTGTCTGAACTATTGGAAGACCCCGATTTCGAGGACATGCACGAACTCATTCAGGAATCGTTGGAGACACTCCTGCTGTTGGGCGGTGAACTAGACATGATGGATTACGTGGATGACGGCTTTGATGAATACGATGACGAAGATGCCATTGACGACTATTAAGCAACCGTCTAAAAATCATGTGGCCCAGATTGGACCAATCTCCAAGATTGGTCCAATCTAAAAAACGGGCATG
>CALFEW010000111.1 GCA_937958365.1 uncultured Chloroflexota bacterium
AAAATTTCTACAACGATCTGGCCGGCCGCTACGGCTATGAGGCCGCCGCCGCCGAGATTCAAGACCTGTATTTGTCCGGCAACCAGGGCGCGGCGATGGCGAAAGTGCCCGGCGAACTGATTGACGAGGTCGCCCTGGTCGGCCCGCGTGAACGGGTGAAGGAACGCCTGAGCCGCTGGGTGAACAGCCCGGTGACGACGCTGAACATGACCGTCTTCGACGTGGAAACGCTGCGAACGATGGTGGAACTACTGGCCGAAGTGGGTTAAATCAAAGATTGAAGATTGAAGAGAGGCGCGTTTTCTGGCTTTCATCTTTGATCTTCGATCTTCACTCTTTTCACATGCAATCCTGGAAAACACTTTCACGCAAAATAATTCTCAATCACAGCAAATTTCTCACAGTTGAGGAACATGTGGTGGAACTGCCCGACGGCCGTATCATTTCCGATTGGCCCTGGGTGGTCACGCCAGACTTCATCAACGTGGTCGCCGTGACAGTAGAAGGCAAGTTCCTCTTTTTCCGGCAGACCAAATACAGCCTGGAAGACGTCTCGCTGGCGGCGGTGGGTGGCTTTTTGGAGCCGGGCGAAGACCCGTTTGTCGGCGCGCAGCGTGAGCTTTTGGAGGAAACCGGTTATGCCGCGCCGGACTGGACCTTCCTGGGTGATTATTCCGTAGACGGCAATCGCGGTGCGGGCAACGCCCATTTTTACCTGGCGCAAAACGCGCGGCGCGTGGCCGAAATAGACGCCGACGACCTGGAAGAACAAGAACTGCTGTTCCTTTCGCGGGCGGAGGTGGAAGCCGCGCTGGACGCCGGAGAGTTTAAGCTGCTGCCGTGGACGGCCGTTGTCGCCTTAGCATTACGTCAGATATAACCACCATAGAGGCCCAAAGTGGTACAATAATGCAAGACTGAGTTCTACAAGGATGGCCTGATTATGAGACAAGTCCTTATTTATCCTGGCGAAGATGGGTTTTGGGTTGCAGAATGTCCCAGTTTGCCCGGCTGCATCAGCCAGGGCGAAACACGAGAAGAAGCCATTGTTAACATTCGTGAGGCCATTGATTTGTATGTTGAAGCGTTGGCTGACGATGGGGTAGACGTTCCTGTAGATAGTTTTGCCGCGCTTCTGGTAGCTGTGTGATGAATGGGCCAATTACCCCAGATTTCAGGAGCGGATTGCGTAAAAGCCCTTGAGAAAGCGGGCTTTTACTTTAAAAGGCTGCAAGGCAGCCACATTATTCTGCGACGCGATGAACC
>CALFEW010000112.1 GCA_937958365.1 uncultured Chloroflexota bacterium
ATACCTGGGGGGACTGCCATTCTTGTGGCTCACCCTGACACTGGAGGTTGTCCCATGTATGAACGATGGCGACAAACGCCTGAATCGTGGGGTCAAAACGGATGCCCCCTTTCATGCGTATACCTGGCGAGAGCTCTTTCAGTTGGGGTGGCTTTTTGCTTTTTCTCGGTCGTTTATTCATACGTAGTGCTACCTTGCTTTCCGTGAATGGGGGAAAACGGCTGTTATTTCAGCAGACGGCCGTTGCCAACCATTTGCCCGCAGCTTGGACAAAGCATATCAAAAAATGACAGGCTCGTGGCTCGTCTCATGGTGTAGGCATTCAACGACAGTATCCAGTTACTGCCGGCAGCAGTGAATCCCCTTTAATTTAGTCACCAAGTCGGGACCATCGGTCAGTAGGAATCTCATGTGTTTCCAAGAAAGAGCCAAGCAACGCCGCATTATCACCGCTGAAGCGCGCTTCGAGCGCAGATAGCACATTGTCGGCTGCGCCAAGCGCGTGGAGCAAAGTGGGCACAGCGACGGCTGGAATAGTCCACGCCCATTCGTACTCGCGTACACCAAACAGTCGTTCAACACCGTCGCCGAAGTCGCTGCCTGTAATTAGCACATTGCCTTCGATGGTAAGCGATGCTTCAAGAAGACGCGAGCCGTCGGCGTCTTTAACCTGACGCAATATGACGTGGGTGGTATTCATCTGGTCGCCTCCAGTGTTCAACACGAGCCTAATGATAGTCTTTGTGGATTGTTGTCGCCCATCCAACGGGCGTCGCCGTCTTCAAGCGTATAGCCACAACCGCGCGCCCAATTGTACAAAGCCTACCAGGAAATGAGGGCGAAGTCACCTGGACCTGGTTTGATAAAGAGTGGCGAGGGAACCCAGCGCCAGCACGGCAAAAAAGAAAACATAAAAGGGTTTGACGGCCGGGAAATGCCACACATTGGCCGCCACCACGCCCACGCCATAAGCGGCCATGGCCGCCAAAGCGACTGACATCGCCTCCGTGGAGCGCAGACTGTACCCGGCGGCGGCCGCCAGCGTCCACAGCATCACGGCGATTAGTCGGCTGGTGAGCAAATCACCCGGCCATACCCAAATGAAGGTTGATGGTCCGCCGTCAGTGACAAACAAAGCTGCTCCCCACAAGGTCATGAGAATGGCCGCACCCCCCAGCCAACCGCGCGCCATGCCTGTTGGCGGCCCATCACCTGATATTTCAATGACGCCCAGCGGATGAAATAAATGCCAGGTAGTGAGCGCCGTCATCGGCACAACCAGGGCAAAAAAAGCATAGGTGATCGGCGCAGTCCAATCAAAGCGGTCGAGATGGAACAACAAAATGGCCGCCGCTAATGGCGTCAGGTAAACAAAGAGCATAATGACAACAAGGCGTAAACGGGGCAGCGACGGCCGTTCTAGCGCCAACCAGCAAACCAGGGCAAACGACCACCCGGCCGCCGCCAGCATTCGCGCCGCTAAAGGGGGTAAATCCCAGGAAAAACTGGCGGGCACGTCCAGCCACCAACCAAACGAGCCAAAAAAGCCGCCCATTAACGTTAGAATGACCAACAACAGCAGGCTGCGTTGGGCATTATTTAGCCGATTGTGATACGGCCGTAGCCAGCGCCAATAGCCCAGGCTGACCCCCAAAACTAACAGCAACAACCCCATAATTTGTAGCCAAAGATGGTTCATAAACCCCCAGGGATTCCGAAAAAGTCAACTAATGATACAGCCCACCTGGATTTCAGCACAAAAGAAGGCATCAACCGCTTTTCGCTGCCGGTTCCCAACATGACCCCTATCGTTTGACGGCGTTGGTGGTGGTAGCCGGCGCGCCGCCCTCGGCTTTGCAGCAATATAACCTGTACCAGGAAGCGTTGGAGCGATTACGGCATAAACGGCCGTTATACGTCTTGCCGGATTTCCTGACCACCAGCGACCAGGGACGATTGATGTTTGCTCTGGGTTCCATCTTCGGCCTGATCTACAGCCAGGGAACCTTCTTCTATTACCAGCCGGCGGATCCACTC
>CALFEW010000113.1 GCA_937958365.1 uncultured Chloroflexota bacterium
GTACAGCAAACTGGTCAGGCTGCCATAAAACGATTCCTGGAAGGTGAGAAAGCCAACCACGCCAAAAAGGACGCCGCTGGCGATGGCCGCCGTCAGTGGACCGCGCCAATCGGCCAAAGCGCGGAAAAACAGGCCGAAGGTCCAAATCTGCACCGCAAAGGCTTCAAACAGCAGCAGATAGACGAAGGAACGGCTGGCGCCGGCCGGGCCATACCCCATATTCAGCACCCAAAAGAAGCGGGCAACCAGAAAAACGACCCAGCCCATGGCCGCGAATCCAATGCTGGCGTAGAGCGGCCGTTTCTCCCGCAGTCCCATGCCATACAACCCATACCAGGACACACCCAGCAGCAAGCTGATGAGACCGGCGCTACCTAAGAACAGAACGTTGGCGGCACGGCCGTCGGCGGGGTCGAGGGGACGGATTAGCCCTGCCAGGTTGCTGACCAGCACAGCGCCGATCAAAGGAACCAGCAGGGCGACGGCTGCGCGCAAAGGTATTGGCAGACCTGCGGCTGAGTTGGTTGAAGGATTAGATTTTGTTTTGGACATAATGGCCGTGATTGTAGCACTTTTGAAGGGTGTGGCGAAGGTTTGTTGGTGGGTTGATAGGTCAGTTTGTTCGTTGGTTGGGACATCATTGTTCACTGTTCATTGTTAAATGTTCATTGTTAATTGTTAGTCCTCGGTTACACTACGGCCTATGACAGATTCATTGGTTGAGCGCAACGCTCCTCGATTTCGCTGGCAATTGGCGGCCATTACCCTGGCCCGCCTGTTTTTGAATACCGGTTTGCGCATGGTGTATCCCTTTGCTCCGGCCTTTGCGCGGGGGTTGGACGTGCCGGTGACGGCTATCTACCGCCTGATTGCCGTGCGCAACATCGCCGGATTCTTTAGTCCTGTTCTCGGCCCGCTGGCCCAACGCTACGGCCGTAAAGTCATGATGATGGTCTCGACTTTCATGTTCGCCCTGGGCTGCCTGCTGGTGGTGATCTGGCCGTCCTACTGGTCGCTTGGCGCGGCGCTGGCGATTCTGGCCTTCGCCAAAGTCATCTTCGATCCGGCCATGCAGTCTTACGTGGGCGACGCCGTGCCTTATCAACAGCGCGGCAAAGCGCTGGCCGTCACCGAATATGCCTGGTCGCTGGCGTTTATCATCGGCGCGCCGGCCGTTGGGCTGGCAATTCAGGCGCAAGGCTGGTCGGCCCCGTTTTTTTGGTTGGGACTGTTGTCGTTGACGGCCGTTTTTATCCTCTGGCGGCTCCTTCCGCGCATGAACCGCCGCACCCGCGAGGGCGTAAGCTGGCGCGAAACGGCCGTTGTGCTGCGCCATCACCCCGTCGTCTGGTTAACCTTTGCCTACATCACGCTGGCTATCGCCGCCAACGAGATGCTGTTCATCGTTTATGGCGATTGGATGGAAACCAGCTTCAACCTGACGTTAGCCAGCCTGGGCCTGGCCTCCGGCGTCATCGGCGGCTCCGAAATCATTGGCGAAACCTTCGCCGGCTGGTCGGTAGACCGATTTGGCAAACGCCCGGTCATCATCACCACCGGCATTTTGAACGGGCTGCTCTACGTGCTGATCCCGCACACCAGCGCCAGCCTGACGGCCGCGCTGCTCACCCTATTTTTCCTCTTCCTCACCTTCGAAATTACCCTCGTCGGCGGGATGCCGCTGATGACGGAACTGATCCCCAAATCTCGCGGCGTGGTGATGACTATGGTTTTGGCGGCTATGTCTATGGGCCGCTTGCTCGGCTCGACCATTGGCCCGGTGATTTGGCTGCGCGGCGGGTTTGTGTGGAGCGGGCTGGCGTCTGGCGCGATTATGGGCACGGCCGTTATCATCCTGGCGTTGTGGATTCGGGAGGGAGAATAGCGATTGAATGAAAAGGTTTAGATTTGTCAAATCTTAAAGATTTGACAAATCTATTTTCAAGGGAGGAAAACATGGAACAAGTAGACTTATTAATTCATTCAGCCAGCCAGGTATGCG
>CALFEW010000114.1 GCA_937958365.1 uncultured Chloroflexota bacterium
AATCGGCTGTATCCGCGTTTATCCGCGTCCCATTCATCAATCTGCAAACATAGTGTAACTGCTGTAGACTGTACGCTGTAGACTAACTCATGACACTTCTCTGGATTTTCCTTAGCATCGTCATTCTTACCGCTCTAGGGGCGCTGGCTTATTGGCTGATCGTCATCACCGAGGGCGTTTACCTGGGGCGGCGGGCGGTGGTGTGGATGTATGACCTGACGGCCCACAAATACGACGGCATCAAGCAGTTTGAGATGGATGCAGAACGGTTGTTTGTGGTACGGCCGTATCTACACCACCTGCCGACTCATCCGGCTCCCACCCTGCTAGACGTGGCCGCCGGGACCGGCCGCGTGGCTTATTTCTTGCTGGAGGAACCGACATTTCACGGCCGTGTCATTGCCCTGGAGCCGTCGCGGAAGATGCTGGCGGTAGCTGCCGACAAACTGCGGCCTTACGGCCGTCGGGCGGCGCTGGTGGGTGGAACGGCCGTGCCTCTACCCTTCGCCGACAACACATTCCACGGCGTCACCTGCCTGGAAGCGCTGGAATTTTTCCCCTCCGATGAAGCCGCGCTGCGCGAAATGGCCCGCGTCTTGCAGCCCGGCGGCAGCCTGATGGTCACACGACGGCGTGGTTGGGAAGCACAAACCTTCGTCGGCCGTTATCGGGATCCGGCGCAATTCGAGGCGCTGCTGGCTGATTTAGGTCTCACGGAGATTGAAACGCTGCCCTGGCAGGTAGATTACGATCAAGTCTTCGCCAGAAAACAGTTAACTGTTAACTGTTAATTGTTCTCTTCCGCCGGTGGCACTCTAACGATAGGCACATTCACCGTATCGCCTTCCACCGTCACCGCTTCAGCAATCACCCAACCCGGTTCACCAACGATACAACAAAGCTGCCACCAGCCACCGTCGGAAGATTGCCCAATCACTTCGTACTGTCCAGACTGGATGATTTCCCCGATGATCGGGTAGTCGGTGCTGGGGCCTTGACGGACGTTGAGCGTAGGCACGTTGACAACCGCCAGCGGCACGGCCGTTGGTGGCAAGGTGGCGCTCGCCGTAGCCGCCGGCGTAAACGTGGCGGGCAAGGTCGGCTTGGGTGTGGCGCTGGGTGACGGGGTTGCTGTCGGCGGCAGGGTGGCTGTGGGGAATGGTGATGGCGTGGGCACGGCCGTTTCCGTTTCAATCAACAGGGGCAATACCGCCGGACTATCGGTGGGCATCGCGGTAACGGCCGTTGCCGTGGGTGCGCCGCCGATCACCGCCAGCGGAACCGGCGTCGCCAGGGCAAAATCGGGAAAACGGCTGGCAAGCAGCAAAACGGCCGTTACCAACACCCCCACCGCCAATACTGCCCAGCCCCACGTCCGCGCCCGCCGCCAGGACCCCTGGTTGGCAGATTCAGTTCGCAGTTCAGCGGGCAAAGGCCCCGCCTCTGCCCGCTGAAACACAGGACAGGCGTGGTGCTGCGCCGCCAGGCAAAAAGCCTGCTGGTGCGTTAGAGAAACCTGGTCGGCAGGCTGGGCGCGGTAACAGGTGCCCGATAGCGAAGCAAACAGGAAGCGCGTCGCCGGATCGTCGGCGCTGCCAA
>CALFEW010000115.1 GCA_937958365.1 uncultured Chloroflexota bacterium
GTCTTCCTACCCATGTACGGCAAAGGCCAATCGCTCAACGTCCACGTCGCCCTCAGCATTGTGTTGTACCACATACGAACAGTGAACAGTGAACGGTGAACAGTGAACAGTTAACTGCTAACTGTTCACTGTTGATTGTTCATTGTTAATCTGTTATACTTCTTTCATTCCCACATGCGGGGTATTACAACAAAACTTTTTCGGGAGAAGCGCCATGAAGATTTCCTGCTTGCAAGAGAATTTAGCCAAAGGCTTAAGTATTGTCGGTCGGGCAGTCAGCACGCGGTCTACACTGCCGGTGCTGGCGAATGTACTGTTGTCTACGGATAACGGCCGTCTCAAACTCTCCGCCACCAACCTGGAAATCGTCATCACCTGCTGGGTGGGAGCCAAAGTCGAAGACGAAGGGGCCATCACCGTGCCCGCCCGCACCCTCACCGACCTGGTAAGCGCGCTGCCTCAAGAGCAAGTCCACCTGGCCCTCAACGAAAAGACCCAAACGCTGCACGTTTCCTGCGCCCGCACCGAAGCCAACATCAAAGGCATAGACGCCCAAGAATTCCCCCTGGTGCCCGAACCGGACCTCAAAACCCGCATTCGCGTCGAGGCCAGCGTTTTCAAGCAAATGATCAGCCAGGTCGCTTTTGCCGCCGCCGTAGACGACACGCGCCCCACCCTTACCGGCGTTTCCACCACCTTAGATGAAAGTCAAATCACCATGGCCGCCACCGATGGCTTCCGTCTGTCGGTACGCTCCGCGCACATTCCCGGTTTTGTGGAACGCAAAACCCGCGTCATCATTCCCTCCCGCGCCCTCAACGAAGTCGCCCGCGTCACCACTGACGACATGGAAGCGATTTACATTTCCCTGCCGGAAGGACGCAACCAGGTCATTTTCGATCTGGACAGCATCGTCATCGTGTCGCAGTTAATTGACGGCAACTTCCCCGATTACACCCCCATCATTCCCAAACGCCACACCACCCGCACCGTCATGGGCACGGCCGATTTCCGCAAAGCGTGTAAGACGGCCGAAATTTTCGCCCGCGAATCGAGCCACACAGCCCGCGTGCGCGTGGAACCGGGTGACGAAATCACGCCCGGCCATGCCGTCATCGCCGCTACCAGCAACGAAACCGGCGACAACGTGGCGCAGATAGACGCCAACGTGAACGGCGACCCCGTCGAGATCGCCTTCAACGTCAAATACATGGCCGATGTGCTGAGTGTGATTGACACGCCGCAGGTTGCTCTGGAAACAACCACGCCGATGGAGCCTGGCGTACTCAAGCCTGTGGGCGACAATGATTTTGTCCATATCATTATGCCCATGCACTTTGGACGCTAACAAGAAATTTCGGATTGCGGATTTCGGATTTCGGAGTGAATGTATCTTGCCTCCGAAATCCGAAATCTAACATCCGAAATCCGAAATCCTCACTCCAACCCCTCTATCACCGCTTGATACAACGTATCGGCGCGCAAATCTTCCAATGCGTGGCAAGGGCCATCCAATTTTTGCGCCAGCAGTCGGGCCAGACCCTGGTCGAAGGCCGCATGTTCCATGTTGATGACCATCGAGCGAATCTTGGCGTCGCGGATGAGCGTGGCAATGCGGTGGGCTTCTTCTTGCGGCGGCAAATCAGACATGCTGACGTTGCCAGCGCCATCGGTGAGTAGAATCATCAGGGGCATCACGTCGGGGTGCGTGTAGGATTCCTTGCGGAAGACCTCATACGCCAGCATCAGCCCGGCCGACAGCGGCGTTTTGCCGCCTACGGCAATATCCACCAGCGCCTGCCGCGCCAACTGCACCGAATTGGTCGGCGGCAAAACCAGATGAGCCTCATTTTTGTTGAAGACGATCAGCCCCACCCGGTCACGGCGCTGGTAAGCGTCGGTCAGCAGGGACATGATGGCTCCCTTGGTGGCTTCCATACGCTCAGCCACGGCCATGCTCCAACTGGCGTCTACGACGAAGAGAATGAGGTTGGCGGAACGACGCACGCGCACTTTTTCGCGCAGGTCTTGTTTTTCCAAAGCCAGGGCTACGTCGTCGCGCTCGCGTTCGCGTTGATGGGGCGCAGCGGCGCGCAATGTGGCGTCGAAGGCCAGGTCGGTGACGCGATCTTTTTTAGGCAGGCGGGATTGAATGTAACGGCCGCGTTTGCGGTCTGTCTTGGTGACGGAGCGGCGGCCGGCCTGGCTGCGCGTCAGGCGGTCTAGCTGGGTATCTAACCGGCGGGCGGTAAACTCGGTTTTGGATTTGATTTTCTGACCGCCTTCCCACCACTCGCCCTCCTGAGCGGTTTGGGGAACGGTCTGGGGGCCGGCTTCGGTTTGGGCGACGTCGGCCCCATCATCCAGTTCCGATTCAGAGTCTAACGCTTTTTTTTTTCAGTGGTAGTTTCGTTTTGTTCGTCGCTGGGTTCGCCTTCTTCGGCCATGCCCAGGTCGGTTTGCACGTCTTCCAGCCGTTGTTCGATGTCGGCGGCGCTCATGGTATTTTCCTGGAACGGCCGTCCCTTAATCCGATGCGGCAGCGCCAATTCCGCAGCCAGGACGATGTCCTCGTCGGTAATTTGATTGCGTCCCTGGAAGGCCGCGTGCGCCTGCGCGCCGCGCAAAATCACCAGGTCGGCGCGATGGCCGTCCACCTTCAACGAAGAAGTCAGCCCGGCAATAGACAGCATGTCGCGGCGGGTATACAGGACCTTGTTCACCTGCTTCTTGGCCCGCGCAATTTGCTCCGACAACTGCCGCTCTTTCTCCATCCACTTGTCGTAAAAGCCATCGGAGTCCACTTCAAACGCGATGCGGCGTTCCATAATCGCCACCCGCTGTTCCGGGTCGTTCAGGCCAGACATATGCACAGAAAAAGCAAACCGGTCTAACAACTGCGGCCGTAAATCCCCTTCTTCCGGGTTCATCGTGCCCACCAGGATAAATTTAGCCGGATGGGTGAAGCTGATACCTTCGCGTTCGACCACGTTGACGCCCATCGCGGCCGAATCCAGGAGCAAATCCACCACGTGATCATCCAGCAGGTTCACCTCGTCCACGTATAACAACCCGCGATTGGCCGACGCGAGAACACCCGGCTCGAAATGCTTCTCGCCTTTTTGAATCGCTTTTTCAATGTCCAGCGTGCCCACGACGCGGTCTTCGGTGGCGCTGACGGGCAAATCCACAAAAGGCGTGCGGCGGGTGATGGTTTCTAGCTGGCCGTCGGCGTGACGCACACGGCAGTCGTCGCACCATTCATTGGGGCGGTCAGGGTTACAGCCAAAACGGCAGTCGGCCACGGCCGTAATGTCCGGCAGCAGATAG
>CALFEW010000116.1 GCA_937958365.1 uncultured Chloroflexota bacterium
GCCGCCCCGGCCAGCCGGCCGTTCACCAGTGCATCCACCAGCGCCGCCTCGTCCACCAATTCGCCGCGTGAGGTGTTGATGAAGTACGCGCCCGGTTTCATCTGCCGCAAGAAGGCCGCGTTGACCATGTGCCGCGTCTCCGGCAGCACGGGCAGGTGCAGCGACACCACATCAGAGTGCGCCAGCAGGTCGTCCAGCGTCACCAGGGTGATGGCGTGCCGCCGGGCAAAATCGGCGTCGGCGACCACGTCATAGGCCAGCACGTCACAATCGAAACCGGCCAATCGCCGCGCCACCGCCTTGCCGATGGCTCCCAGGCCGACCAAGCCGACTGTTTTGCCCACCAGCGAGACACCCGCCAGCCGCGGCCAGCCGCCCTGCCGGGTTTCGGCCGCCGCCTGCTGGATGGGACGCAGCAAATTCAGCAGCAGGCCGATGGTCAGTTCGGCGACGGAGGCGGCATTGGCCCCCGGCGTATTGGTAACGACGACGCCCTGCGCCCGCGCCGCGGCCAGGTCTACATTGTTGATACCTACGCCATAGCGGGCGATGACGCGCAATTGGGGCGCGGACGCTATCGCCGCCGCGTCAATCTCGTCCAGCCCGGCGATGAAGCCATCCACATCGGGCAGCAGTTCTTGCAACTGCGCCGAGGTGAGGGGTTTGCCGGTGGTGTTGTAGGTGACGCGGGCCACGGCCGTTTCCAGTTCTGTTTTCAGGCGCGGGTCGGAACGGCCGTAAGACGTCGCCGTCACCAACACGTGGCAATCGGTTAAGGGTTTCATGGTTGGCCCCAACGTGGATTGTCCACAATCGCCGGTTCGCCATCCCGCTCCACCACCAGCTTGCGGAAGCCCTGCTGCTCAATCGTGCCATAATCGTGGCCCGCATTGCCGGGGTAGATGAAAAACGTGATCAGGTCTTCCTCCAGGCTGGCGTTCACCGAGCGGTGCGCCCAGCGCGGCAAGACGTAGAGGACGCGGCCAGGGAAGAGGGGTTCTACGGCCGTTTCCCCTTCCGGCGTCTCCATCACCATAAAGCCGCGCCCCTTCAGGCAGTAATAAATCTCGCCCGTCGCCAGCACCTCGTGGAAATGCCCCTTGGTCATGTGGTACTCGTCGCCCACCTTGCCGGGATGGACGATGGAAATGCCGTGCAGCAGTTCCCCGGCCACCGTCGGGCGCTGGAGTTCGTATACCTCGTAGAGCAGCGGGTCGCCTTCGGCGAGCAGGCCGGCGTAGGCAGCCTGGTCCAGATATTGCCCCTTCATGGCGCTGAGG
>CALFEW010000117.1 GCA_937958365.1 uncultured Chloroflexota bacterium
GTAGGTGGCCGCGTCGTCGTTGGCGTTGGCGATGGCTTCGCGCAGGGTACACGCGCCATCGGCGGTTGTGGAATCGGCGGTACTGTTGACGGTGATGAAACCGTCGGCGTGCGCCGGTTGAGGCCGGGTCGAGACGGCGATGAACAGGCAGAGGATGCCGAAGGCCCACAGGGTGGCTTGGGCGATGGAACGTCGTTTCATTTTTGGTTCTCCTGGAGAGTTGGTTTGACGGCCGTTTCGATAGCAGCCGATGTGCGGGACGAAAAGGACGTGGCCGGAGGCAGGCTGCGCAGGGCAATGAAGAATTCGGCGGCGGAGAAGCCGCGCAAGAGCGCACAATCGGCTCCGGCGGCGAGAGCTTGTTGAAGTTGAGGGAAGGTTTCGACCAGGACGAGGCAGCGTAAGCCGGGTAAGCCGGCATTGATGAGAGGCACGGCCGTTGCCAGCAGCGCATAATCAAGGATGAGGAGTTTGGCGGTGGCGGTGGGGACGGTCACGGCCGTTGCCAATTCGGCCGCTGTCTCTACAGTAGCAGTCACGTCTAGCTCTGGTACCGAAGCCAGAAAAATGAGTAAATCTCGCCGGTATGGACCGGGGGTAGTGAACAGAATGGTTGCGTACATGGCTCTTCCACAATCCTGAGATCATTATGCACTCATTTGCCTGGCAACCACATGGGTAAAAGATTTATCTTTGGCTAAAGAATTCTTTACGTTAGCCGACGGCCGTTTATTTGCCCGTGTTTACGCTCCCGCCGGATTCAAGGTACAATCCGATTTTGCACAGACCTTGTGACATGTTGTTGCTAACGCTGAATGTTTGTTAGCAAGAAACGGCCGTAAGGAGCGAGATATGCGCAATAACGCTACCCGGATTGCCCGCCGTACCAGTCTGTGGTACGGCCTGATCGCCGGTTTATGGATTCTCCTCTCTGACCGGTTCCTGGCTCTCTTTTTCCCAGAGTGGAACCAGATTATCCGCCTGCAAACGTATAAGGGCTGGGCATTTGTTGCTCTTACCACTCTTTTGCTGTTTGTTATCTTGCGCCGACAGCTATTGGCCCGTGAGCAGGAATTTTTGCGCCGACGGCAGACGGAAGAATCGCTGGCGGCTTCGGAAGCGGAGCTGCGCGCTTTGTTTGCTTCCATGCAGGACGTCGTATTGGCGCTGGACCATTCCGGCGTGTATCGCAAAATTGCGCCGACCAATCCCGGCTTGCTTTCCCGGTCGCCTGAAGATTTGTTGGGCAAAACTTTATGGGACGTTTTCCCGCCAGAGCAGGCCGACGCTTTTCTGGCAACGATTCAGCAAGTTTTGCAGACTCGGCAAACCAGGCGCATTAAGTATCAGCTTACGGTGCGAGATCGGTTGGTATGGTTTGAAACGGCCGTTACCCCCATGACCCAAGAGCAGACCCTTTGGGTTGCCCGCGACGTGACCGCCGAACATCAGACACAGGTGCAATTGCAGCGCCAGGAACGGCTGGCCGCCATTGGGCAGGTTGCCGCCGGCATCGCCCACGATTTCAACAACATCATGGCGGTCATCACCGTTTATGCCCAGATGTTGGCCCAGTCGCCGGAATTGACGGAACGAAACCAGAAGCGAATTCATACCATCGAACAGCAGGCGCTGCACGCCTCGCGCATGATCCAGCAGATCCTGGATTTCAGCCGTAAGGCTGTTTTGTCGCGCCAACCGTTGGATTTGCTTCCCTTACTCAAGGAAGAGGTAGATTTGCTGCGCCGCACCTTGCCGGAATATATCGAGATTGATTTGACCTGTGAGACAGAACCGCTTTTGGTGCAGGCTGATCCGACCCGAATGCGGCAGGTGATTATGAATCTGGCCGTAAATGCTCGTGACGCGATGCCGGATGGCGGTACGCTTAGCTTTACGCTGGCGTCTTATCGGTTAACGGCCGTGCCGCCGTTGTCGGACATGCTGCCCGGCGATTATGCCCGACTGACCGTTACAGATACAGGTTCCGGCATCCCTGTTGAAGTATTAAGCCGTATTTTTGAACCGTTTTTCACCACCAAGGCCTCAGGCGGTGGGACGGGGTTGGGGTTGGCGCAGGTGTATGGCATTGTGGGCCAACATGGCGGTCAGATTGACGTGAGCAGCTATCCGGGGAAGGGGACTACGTTTACCATTTATCTGCCATTGCTGGTAGAGCGGGCGGAGGCAACGGCCGTAGTCACTCCCCCAAACTCAGTAGAAGGTGAAGGGCGGGTGATCCTGGTTGTGGAAGATGATCCGGCCGTGCGGTTCGCCCTGATAGACCTGCTGCAATCCTGGCATTACCACACCTACGAAGCGACCAACGGCCTGGAGGCATTGGCCTTGCTGGCGCAGTCGGAAGCGCCCATAGACCTGATTATCAGTGACGTTGTGATGCCCAAAATGGGCGGCAAAACCATGTTTCACACCCTACGCGCCGATAATCAGCAGACGCCCATCATATTGCTGAGTGGGTATCCGCAGGATATTGACCTGGAAGAGCTTTACGCCGCCGGATTGAGCGCTTTGCTCACCAAGCCGGTAGACCTGGAGCAACTGGCTCAGGCAATCGCTCATGCGCTAAGGAGCGAAGACTGAATAGCCTGGCATGACGTCCCTCTCGCTACATTGAGAATTATTGTGGAAAATGAATGCTAATGGCATTCTTATGTGTTTGTGGTATTATCCTTTAAGTATTGTAAAGAGACGTGCCTTCCGCAAACGAGAGTTGATTCCACCCAACTGATGTTCCGCAAAGGTATTTGAACACAAATTAGCCTGCCAGGCTGCTGTTACTTGTTTGTCTGGCCGGTTTTATACAATCGGGGCAGCCCACAGAAGTGCGCTGCGCCACTTACTAAAAAAATTTAAACAAAAGATAGGAAACTTTAGAAGTACATTTATTATGACGAAAAATTTGAAGATCATTCCCCTGGGCGGCCTGGGGGAAATTGGCAAGAACATGACATTGTTGGAATACGGCCGTAACCAAATCATCATTGATTGCGGGGTAATGTTCCCCGAAAGCGACATGTATGGCATTGACCTGGTTCTGCCCCAATTCGACTACGTGGTCAAGAACCAGGATATTCTACGCGGTATCGTGCTGACGCACGGCCACATGGACCACATCGGCGGCTTGCCTTATCTGTTACAGCGCGTGAACGCGCCGATTTATGGCACAGCCTTAACCATTGGCATGGTGGAACGCCAATTGGAAGAAGCCGGGGTACGCGAACGCGCCACCCTGGAAGTGATTGACGACAAACAAACGCTGCACCTGGGGCCATTTCGCATCAGCCCCTTTGCGGTAGCCCATTCCATCCCGGCGGCCGTTGGCCTGGTGATAGACACGCCCGTCGGCGCAGTGGTCCATACCGGCGATTACAAACTGGACGAGACGCCCACCGGCGGCCGGACCACAGATTTTAATCGGCTGCGGGAATTAACGCCCAACGGCGTATTGGTCATGATGGGCGACAGCACGAACGCTGACCGCCCAGGACGCACGCCCACCGAACAACTGGTGGCCGACACCCTGGACGAACTGTTCGCCGCCGCGACTGGATCGCGCATTATCATTGCTACCTTTTCTTCGCTGCTGGCCCGGCTGCAAGAGGTGATGCGCCTGGCGGAAAAATACGGCCGTCAGGTAGCCCTTACCGGCCGCAGCTTGCAACAAAACATCGAACTGGCCCGCGATTTGGGCTACCTGAACGTGCCCAAGAACTTGCTGGTAGACGTGACTGACAACGTGCCGGATGGCAAGCTGGTGATTTTGTCCACCGGCTCGCAGGGCGAACCGCGCTCGGCGCTGAACCGCATGGCAAAAGGTGAACACCGTCAGATTCAAGTCCACGACGGCGATACGATCATCGTTTCCGGCGGCACCATCCCCGGCAACGAGGAAGACGTGGGCCGCATGTTGAACAACCTGTTTGCGCGCGGCGCAAACGTCATCTATGGCTCGTTGGCGACGGTTCATGTTTCCGGACACGGCAGCCGCGAAGATATGCGCATCATGCTGGAAACCGTCAAACCACGTTTCTTAATTCCGGTACATGGTGAAGGGCGGCATTTGCACCTGCACGGCCGTCTGGCTCAAGAAAATGGCTTGTCGGCGGAGGACGTTTTTATTCTGCGCAACGGCGCCACCTGGGTCACCGATGGCGAAAAAGCGTGGGAAGAAGGCTCCATTCCGGCCAACGACATCTACGTAGATGGCTCGATGGTGGGTGAAGTGGGCGACCTGGTGATGCGGGATCGGGAACGGCTGGCGCAAGACGGCTTTGTCGTTGTCTACGTGCCTGTAGACAAGAAGCAAAAGCTGGCCGGTGAGCCGAGCATTATCAGCCGGGGGTTCTTACGGATGGATACATCTGGCGCGTTGATGGAGTCGGCGCGGCAAGAGTTGAAGCGAGAGTTGAAGCGAAACGGCCGTAACCACGACGACACCGTGCGTGAGACGCTGCAAAACTTCTTCTACCACAAAACCCAATCCCGCCCGGTCATCTTGTCCAACATCGTGCGCGTTCAATAAAAAAACAGGACGCAGATAAACGCGGATGGACACGGTTTCAAGAAGAACTGTGTTATTCGGGTTTGTCTGCGTCTTTTTGTTGCATGACTGAATACTGAAGACTGGACTGGCGTCTAGTACCCGTAATCCGTAATCCGTAATCCGTAATCCGTAATCCGTATACCGTATAC
>CALFEW010000118.1 GCA_937958365.1 uncultured Chloroflexota bacterium
TGTAGCGATTTACCTGAAGTCTGGCCTTACAACAACCTGCCAGGTCTATGAGGAGCCGACAGGTTCAAATGCGACGAGGTCGGACCAGCCATATGCTACTTCCACAATCTCACGGCCGTCAGCGTCCCAGCGTTGTTCGCCGAGAAGCTGTCCGCCCAGGCGCTCGTACCAGCGGCGGATAGGGTTGCCGTGCAGCCATTATGACGGCCGTCGCCACTGCTCCGATTGGATGTAATCTAGCGATTGATGGCGGAAGTAGGTGTCGTAGAGTTCGGCGTAATGGCCGCCCTGGACCATCAACTGCTCGTGGCTGCCTTCTTCGATGGTTTGCCCCTGCCGCAAGACGATGATGCGGTCGGCGGAGCGCACGGTGGAGAGGCGGTGGGCGATGATGATGGAGGAACGGCCGTTCATGATCAAATTCAGCGCCTGTTGTATCTGCGACTCGGTGAATGGGTCCACGCTGGCCGTGGCCTCGTCCAAAATGAAGATGCGCGGGTCTTGCAGCAGCACCCGCGTCAGGGCCACAAGCTGGCGTTGGCCCATCGAAAGCCGCCCGCCCCGTTCGCCCACCTGGCTTTGCAGCCCTTCAGGCAGCGTTTCCAGCCATTCACCGTCGCCAATACGCCGGGCGATGGCTTCGATTTCGGCGTCACTGGCTTCGGGACGGCCGTATTTAATATTTTCCGCCACCGTACCGGCAAACAGAAACGGCGACTGCGAGACGATGCCCAGTTGTTGCCGATACGCTTCCAGGTTGAACGTGCGAATGGAACGGCCGTCCACGCCAATCTCCCCTTCCTGGAACTCATAAAAACGGGCGATCAGCTTGATGATGCTCGATTTGCCCGCGCCGGTGTGCCCGACCAGAGCAATGCTTTCGCCCGGCTGAATGGTCAGCGAAAAGTTTTGCAGCACTTGCTCCTGCGCCGAATAACGAAAACAAACGTCCTTGAACGTAATTTCGCCGCGTAAAGCCGGTACGGGCTGGTTGTCCGTTTGCACCACGGCCGATTCGGAATCAATCAGCGCGTACACCCGCTCCGCCGCCGCCAGCCCTTGCTGGAACTGGCTCCAAAACGCCGACAGGTTGATCACCGGAAACCAAAAGCGGTCCACGGTAGAGACAAACAGATACCAGGCAGCTACGGAAATGACCCCGGCCGTCGCGCTGAGACCGCCAAAATAAACCAGAACGGCCGTGGCAATCCCCCCCAGCACGTTCAGCACCGGGAAAATATTCGCCAGCACAAAGCTGCGCCGCACGTTGATGGTATATGCCTGCTGGTTGATGGCGACAAATTCGTCGTAGATGGCCTGTTCCTGGCGGAAATTCTTCGCCACCCGGATGCCTGTCACCGCTTCCTGGATGGCTTTGTTGACTTCGCCGACGGCCCGCGAGCTTTGCCGCGTGGCCCGGCGCGCCAGCCGCCGGAAACCCAGCGCCACCGCCACGATGAACGGCGTCATCACCAGCACCAGCAGCGTCAGCTTCCAATCAATCGTAAACAGAACGACGATGAGGATGAGCGAGGAGGCCAACTGGTTGATAACGTCGGTGCTGAGGACGATGACTTCGCCAAATTCCTGGGTGTCGCTGGTGATGCGGCTGACAATGCGGCCGGAACTGTATTCGTCGTAGAAGGACAGGTCTTGCCGGGCGGCGGCGGAAAAGGCGTTTTCGCGCATTGCCAACACCACATCGGCGATGACCTCGACGGTGAGCTGGCGGCGTATCCAATTGAGTCCCCACACGCCGACGCCGAGAATGAAGGCGATACCGGCCAGGATGGCGATGAAGGTTTCATCCGATTGGCCGGTCATCAGGTCCACGCCGCGCGCCACCAGGAGCGGGAATGCCGCGCTGGCCGCAGCCATGAGGAAGACGGTGAGAATGACCACGGCCGTTT
>CALFEW010000119.1 GCA_937958365.1 uncultured Chloroflexota bacterium
TGCCCGCGAATTTTTACCAGAGACTGATTTCCCCAAAAAGAAAATAGAACGTGTGGCGACTGCAATCGAAGATCACATGGGTTTGTGGCGCGAAGAACCGTTAACGAATCTGGAATCCATGGTGTTGTGGGACGCCGACAAACTGGCAAAAATAGGGCTAACGGCCGTTTTCCATTGGACCGGTCTGGCTCTGGCCGGCAACAAATCGCGCACTCTGTCCGACCTGATTGAGCGCGGCCGTTCGGCCGAGTGGCAGGCTAGAACCGTTGCCAGCATGCACACCGAACCGGCTCGTCAAGCCGCCCAGTCTCGCCTGAAAGCGTATAACTGGCTCTGGAATACTCTGGAAGCAGAGCTGAACGGGGACGATTTGACTGAGAGTTGGGAGTTGGGAGTTAAGAGTTGGGAGTTTTAACGGCCGTTTTTGTAGAAGAAATCCGCCACTACCGGATGCACGTAGCCACTGGCGCGGAATAGCGCCTGCCATTCCCAGGCCGCATCGTGGCTTCCCCCGGCCTGATTCGCCACAATCCAATAACTAAACGCCAAAAAATAAGGCTCGGCGTCACGCATGTAGCCATATTGGTACGCCAGCAAATCCTTCACGACATCAGGATTATCGCTGTAGGAACCGCCCTCGGTGCCAATCATCGGCAGCGAGCGGCCAAGGTGGCTGCGCACAATTTCGTCGTACTTGCGAAACAGCAGAAAACCATCGGGGTCGTCATACGGCCGTGTGCCGTGATAATTGTGAACCGACAGCCAGGCGTGATTTAGCAGGGCAGCGTCGCCATTAAATTCAATGGCCCGCAGGGTGCGATCCAAGAACTCGTAATGATTGTATGCCCCGCCGGGACTAAACGCGCCGATGCCTGGCAGCCCACCATTGGCGACGATGACGCGGGCCGTAGACGCCCAGGCAATGGCGTATTGGTTCGGGTTGGCAAAACTCTGATGGTTTTCGTCGTTGACATTAGGTTCGTTATAAAGCTGGTAGTAGTAGACCCCTTTGGCGCGATAATGGCGCACCATCGCAGCCACGTCGCCATCATACGGCAGCACGCCATTGCGATACAGCCGCATCACCGGCATGATGCCGCTGGCGACCAATCTATCCACCAGGTAATCGTTATCGCCGATGTTGGCGCCTTCGTTAAGAAAAACGACCCATTTGATGTGCATCTGGACCATTTCCCCTACAAACCGATCCACCACACCCTGATCCTGGCTGACGGTGGGAATCCAGTGCATCCCCCAACCGTTGTCGCCGGGCGGCACAGGAAACGCCTGGTAAGGGATGATTTCCTGGTAGGCGTACTGGTCAATGGGCTTAATGACCGGCGTGACAGTGGGGGTGATCAGCGGCGATAGCGTAGGCGTGGGCGTGTCGCTGGGCCGCGGCGTGAAGGGAGTGAGGGTGGGGATGAAGGGGATGTCCGTGGGCGTGGCTGTGTCGCGGGGAGTAAAAGGCGTGGGGGTGGAAACGGCCGTCGCCACACCCACCGTAAAAGTCGCCGGGACGCCATTTGTGGGCACAGGCAGCACCGCCGCCGCTGCCTGCGTAGGCAGCATGGCGGCATCCACCGCCTGACAACCCATCAACAAGACCGCCGCAACCAGCAGCAAGCCGCAGACAATGGGCCGGCTAACGCTCATCTATACAGGTCTAGCTCCTTGGGCCGCACCAGATCGCTGGCACGGCCGTCGGCGGCCGGCAAGTGTAGGCCGCGCAGCAAAACCACCGGCAGCCCTTCGGCCGCCTGCCCCATCAACAGACCGGCGGCGGCAGCGATTTCATCGGCGACGGCCACGTCGGTGTGCTGCAAGACGTAGCCGTAGCGGTCGGGTTCGCCGCGCCGGTCCCACAGGGCGGGCAGCCCGGCCACGCCAATGGCGACCCCCACCGTGCCCAGACGAAACGGCCGTCCATGACTATCGGTAATCACCACGCCCACGGTCACGCCCAACCGGCTCTGGATGCTCTGTTGGATGGCCGCAGCCGAGGCGTCCGGGTTGATGGGCAGAAGGAGAACGGCCGTGTCGCCTTCGACGTTGACGTTAGAGCGGTCTATGCCGGCGTTGGCGCTGGTGAAGCCTAACTTGTGTCGCACCACCAATACACGCAGCTTCAGGCGTGAAATCTCGTCGCTTTCGCGCAAAATCAATTCGACGATGCGCGGGTCCTTGTTGGTTTGCGCTGCCACGTCCAGGGCGCGCGGCCCTGGAACCACGTCGGCCAGCCAAACCAGCCGTCCTTCGGCTTTGGAGACGATTTTTTGGGCGATGGCTAACACGTCACCATCTT
>CALFEW010000120.1 GCA_937958365.1 uncultured Chloroflexota bacterium
CACCAACTCTGGGCGCAGGTTGACACGGACGACACAGTGGATGAATGCCCCTTTGAAAACAACAATGTGCGGGGACCCCAGGTTCTGACTGTGTCAGGCACGGCCCAGTTGGATGACCAGGAGAATGCTGTGCAACAAAGTGAGGGACCACGTCCCACGCCAATCCCTGTTCCTTTAATGCCAGCGGTAACCATCTCTCTACCTTTATCAGAGGTATCCCAATCCCTTGCGGATGCCCTTACCATTCCTGAAATCAGCTACCAAACGGTGATTTCCAATGGGAATCAAGTCAGTGTCAATCTGGGAAATGTGTCTACATCTGACATGCAGCAGACCTTATTAACAACGAGTGCTGAAATACCTCAGGCTATCGCTGCTGCTCCCATGGCAATTGAGCATAGCCCGGGGGTTTCCTTTGGCTATCTCCTGGCCGGCATTCATGCCTGGGGCGATACGGAAATCACGGCCGTCGTGCCGGAAGGAACGGCAGCCGGAGACGTCGTTGCGACAACCACTGAATGGATAGAAAGCAATTCAGTCCCCTTCACCGTCGGCGTATCAACCGTGCCAGATGGCAGTGGTGAGGCATCCAGTTGGACGACGACATTCAGCGGCGCGGTTACGGCCAACACAGTCTGGACAGAAAACATTCTCCTTACCGGAGATGTGACAGTCAACAGTGGCGTGAACCTGACGATTGAGCCAGGGGTCACTGTATTTTTTGCCGCCAACAACGATGACCAAGCCGCCGGTTTTTGTACTAACAAGGCTGAACTGCACGTGTACGGCACATTGACGGCCAATGGCACAGCGGCGGCCCCTATTTCTTTCACTTCCAACGCGGCCAACAAAAACATCGGCGATTGGGGCAGCATCATCATTGACAAAGACAGCGGCAGTTCATTGATTTCTCACGCTGTTATTCGTTATGCTCAAGATGGCGTCCGCTTCTGGGCCTATTACAATGGCGCCGGAACGCTGTCTGGCACCCTGCAAAACTGCCTGCTCTCCAATAAGGACAGGGGTGTCTATGTCCTGGCCGACCCGGGTTATCCATTGGGCGGTACTTTGACCGCTGCGCCCCACATTTTGAACAATCGTATCGTTAACAACAATACAGGTATCCACTTGAATCACCGAACCGGCTATGGCATTGTCCGCGATGAGACACTCATTCAAAACAATGAGATTGTGGCCAACGGCCGGGGGATTTATGTCTTTGGTAGTTCCTGGTGGCTGGGCCACATCGACGTATATCCGGTGATCCGTAACAATACGGTTGCTAACAATCTGCAGCAGGGCATCTTCGTAGAGGCTTGGGGCAGCACGGACAGTTCCGGTTCCGATACGGATTTCCAGCCGGTTATCCAAAACAACCTGCTTGAGAACAATGGGACCAACCTGCGGCTGTTGCTAAATCCCTATGGCGCGGATGGCACACAAAGCCTGTCACCGGTGGTGCGATACAACACGATTCGCGACGCCAGCACCGGAATCCTCATTGAGGCTGCGCAAACCTATGACACGCTCAATCCCACAATATCTTACAATGTCTTTGCAGACATGAGCGGCTATGCCGTCAACAACACGACAAGCCGCAGCATGAGCGCTGCGGAGAATTACTGGGGCAGCACTCCGGCGGAGTGGGATGCCGGCGCCCAACCCGGCGACGTCAACGGTCCGGTCAGCACGAGCAACCCGCTCACCTCTTCTTCGCAGCCGGTCTTGTCGCGCATGTCACCGGGCACGGCCGTTGGCTGGCAAATGGTCACGTTGTACGGGGCAAACTTTGGTCCGAATCCGGCCGGCGAATACCAGACGACGGTGATCCACTACACCTATGATGACCTGTACCGGCTGACAGAAGCTGTCTATACAGGCGACATTACGGCCGGCTATGACTACGTCTACGACCCGGTGGGCAATATGTTGGCCTATACGGCAACGGTTGGCTCAAACACACGAATTGTGACCCAGACTTTTAACGCAGCCAACCAACTGCACAGGCAGTACAGCAATGCCATTGTTGGTGAACATGAGTTTGTTTACGACGGTAACGGCAACCTGGTCCAATCCTTCGCGCCGGGAATGGTCGCCGGCAGTACGTCCTACGCCTATGACCAGCGGAACCTGCTGACTTATGTGTCCTTTTCTGACCCGATTTGTACGGGGGGATTTGCCGCTTACGGGTATGACGGCCGTGGCGACCGCGTGTGGCAGCAGTGGC
>CALFEW010000121.1 GCA_937958365.1 uncultured Chloroflexota bacterium
CAAAGACGACGATGTTGACCACCAGGCTGACCAATACCACCCATCCGACAATGAGGATGCCGCCCATAGCGGGCGTGCCCATTTTAGCCATGTGGGTTTGTGGCCCATCAATGCGAATTTGTTTGCCCATTTTCAGTCGTCGCATCATTTCGATGAGCGGACCGCCCCAGATGACGGCCAGTAGAAAAGTCATGGTGGCTACGGTGAGGGCAAAAATCATCAGCCTTCTCCCAGGGCAGCCACAATACGGCTCATGTTCATGCCCAGCGAGCCTTTGATGAGGATCATGTCTTGCGGGGCGATGATTTCTTGCAGGGTGGCAACGGCCGTATCCAAATCATCCACCATCAAGACCCGGTCGCGGGCCATGCCCACCTTCAACGCCTCTTCGCCGATCCACCGGCCGCGCCGACCAACCGTCACCAGCACCTGGGCGACGCCTGCCACGCGGCGGCCCACCAATCGGTGGCCTTCCTCTTCCATGTAGCCCAGTTCCAGCATGTCGCCCAAAACGGCCAGACGACGGCCGTCCAGATCGTGCAGCAGGTTCAGGGCGGCCAGCGCCGAGTCCGGGCTGGAATTGTAGGTGTCGTCTATGATCGTCGAACCGCGAGGGCCGGGCACGGCTACCAGTCGAAGCTGCGCCCGCGAATTGGCCAGCCCGGTCACGATTTTGTCCCAGGATAAACCTTCGACCAGGCCAACGGCCGTCGCCCGCAGCGCCGTATGTACGCTGTGCCGTCCAATGAGCGGCACCTGCACGCTCAGGGCTTCCCGGTCGTAGTGCAGCGTGAAGCGAATGCCTTCCAGCCCCATCGAGTGGATGTTGTCGGCCCAGAGGTCGGCGGCCGGATTGAGGCCGTAGGTGAAGATGCGCGCCGGGGTGTGGGTGGCCATGCCCATCACCCGGTCGTCGTCGCGGTTGAGAACGGCCGTGCCGTTGGCCGGTAAACTCTCTACCAACTCTTGCTTGGCGGCGACGATGGCTTCCAGGCTGCCGGCCCGTTCCAAATGCACCGGCCCAACAATGGTGACAACGCCGACGACCGGTTTTGCCATGTCGCACAGGCGGGCGATTTCGCCGGGGGTGTACATGCCCATTTCCAGCACGGCGTATTGGTGAAACGGCCGTAATTCCAACAAAACCGGCGGCAGTCCCAGGATGCTGTTCCGGTTGCCCGGCGATTTGAGCGTGCGATACTGCCGTTCCAGCACCGAATTGACCAGTTCTTTCGTCGAAGTTTTGCCCACGCTGCCGGTGATGCCGATGACGCGCGTATTGAAGCGGCTGCGCCACGCCTGAGCGATGGCCTGCATCGCCGCCACCGGATCATCCACCACCAGGCAGAGGGGTGATTGGAACGTGATTTCCGGCGTTGGCTGGCCGGAGCGTAGATCTAAGGTGTGATGGTTGCCGGGCAGGGGGCGGGCCACGATGGCCGCCTGCGCGCCGTTGGCAAACGCCGCGGTAACGTAGTCGTGGCCGTCTACGTGTTCGCCTGTCAGGGCGACAAACACGCTGCCGGCCACCGCTTCGCGGCTGTCCACCACAACGCACGAAACGGCCGGTTCGCGGCCGGTCGTTTCGTACTGCATCAACACCTCTAAAAAGTGACCAAGACTTAGCATAATTGTGAATTGTGAATTGTGAATTGTGAAGTAAAGAGAACTTCACAATTCACAATTCAAACTTCTTAATTTCTCAGGGCCATGACGTCTTCCCGTTGGCGCACGTCGTCGGGCGGGATGCCCAGCAGGACGACGAGTTCGTTGGCCAGTTTGGCGAACGTGGGCGCGGCGGTGGTGGAACCCCACGGCGACACCTGGGGTTTGTCCAGCTTAATCAGCACGATGATTTCCGGGTTGTCGGCGGGCAGCCAGCCGATGAAGGAGGCGATGGTGTCTTCTTGCAGGTAGACGCCGTTTTCGGCGATTTGGGCCGTGCCGGTTTTGCCGGCGATGGTGTAACCGGGGACCTGCGCTTCGGGGACTTCGCTGGCAACGGCCGTGATCGCCATGGCGGTTACTTGCTGCGCTGTTTCCGGGCTGATGGGGCGGCTGGACACTGCCGGTTCGTGGATGAAGGTGCCGTTGTTGGTGTGGATTTCTTCCACGACGTAAGGCTGCATCAATTCACCACCGTTGGCGATGGCGGCAACGGCCGTGACCATTTGCAGCGGCGTCGTCGCCAGGCTTTGTCCATACGAATTGGTCGCCATAAACGATTCCGTCCACAGTTCGTCGCCCGGCAAGGGCATCAGGCCGCCCGCTTCCGACATGATGTCTATGCCCGTCGGGCTGCCAAAATTGAAGCGGCGCATGTAATCGTAATAGGTATCCGCCCCCATCCAGGTGGTGATGGTGGCCGCGCCCACGTTCAGCGAGCGCGAAAGCAGTGTGGTCATATCCACCGTGCCGTGCGCGGCGCGGTCCCAGTTGACGGTGCGATGGCCGCCTACCCACAGTTCGCCGGAATCAAAATACGTCGTTTGCGGCGTCACGGTTCCCGAATCCAGCGCGGCGGCCATGGTCACCAGCTTCATGACGGAGCCGGGTTCATACTGGCGGCTGACAATGGGGTTAAACAGCATTTCTTCCGGCGCGTCGTAAAAGTCGTCTGGGGTGTAGCAGGGTTCGCTGGCCATGGCTAGAATCGCGCCGGTATCTGGCTGCATCACAATGATGGTTCCACTCTCCGCGCCCCATTCCATCAGCGCTTCTTTCAGATGTTTTTCCACCACATATTGCACCGAGCGGTCAATCGTCAGCACCATGTCCGCCCCTTCGCGGGCGATGACGCTTTCCTGAGCATAAAAGGGCGAGATGTTGATGGTGGCGCTGGCGGCTTCGCCGGCCAGTTCGGCCTGATAGTATCCTTCGATACCACCGCCGCCGTTGCCGTCAAAATCAACGTAGCCCAGTGTATGGCACATCAGGTCGCCCTGAGGATAAAAACGGCGGGGCAGGGGGTCTATTTGCAGGCCGCCGTAGTCGTCGTTGAGCGCGCGCACCCGTTCGGCAATATCTGAAGAGACGCGCCCGGCCAGCATGACAAAGACGGCGTCGGATTCCAGCGCGCCCAAAATTTCGTGTCGCGGCTGTTCCAGAATGACGGCAAGCTGGTTGGCCATCTCGTCGGCGTCCACGACCAGATTGGGCGAGACGCCAATCTGGTAATCCGCGCCGTTGGCGGCCAGCACCGCGCCATTGCGGTCGTAAATTGTGCCGCGTTCCGGCCGGGCCACGATGACCAGTTCGTCAGAGGTACGGGCGGCCCATTCTTCGCCCTGGACGATCTGGAAGGCAACCAGACGGCCGATAACGATAAAGGTGGCAAAGATAAGCCCGACAACGATGATCCACATGCGACGCAGTTGACTATTGTTCACCGGCTTCTCCTTGAATCAGGTCGCCGACGCTGCTGCGGAAGGCCAGCCAGAGGGCTTCTTCGATGGTTTCCGGCGGGGCCAGGGTGATGGCTTCTGGCGTGGCGGCGGGGTCTGGCGAGAGTTCTGGGGGAACGGCCGTACCCTGCGGATAATCGGGCACGGTCAGGTATTCAATGTCACCCGGCTGCGCCTCCACAAAACCCATCGCCTGCGCCTGCGTTTGCAGCCGCTCCAGCGATTGCGCTTCGGCGATGGTTTTTTCGACGGCGGCGTTGTCCCGTTTTAAGGTTTCCAGCTCATTTTGCATCATTTGCACGCGGCGACCGGTCACGGCAATGCGGCTGGCCTGGCTGAGGTAAATAGCCCCCAGCACGGCAATCAACACCAGGATGATGCCCCACCCAATGGCTGCCTGGGCTTCTGTGAGCCAGCTTAACCGTTTGGCTTTTTCTCGTTTTTGTCTCATCGAACTTGTCGTCATAATATATTTTTCTCGACGACCCGCAGGCGCGCACTTCGGCTGCGCGGGTTGTTTTCCATTTCTGCGGCGGTGGCCTGGACTGCTTTGCGGGTGATCAGACGCAAGGCGGCTTGTCCACCACACGTGCAAACCGGCTGTTCCGGCGGGCAGGTACAGGCCTGGCTCTGTTGGCGGAACAGCCGTTTGACAAAACGATCTTCTAATGAGTGGAAGCTGATGACTGCCAGCCGGCCACCCGGTTGCAAAAGTTCAATGGCCGCCGGTACGCCGGTTTCCACGGCGGCCAATTCCTGGTTGACGGCGATACGCAGGGCCTGGAAAATTTGCGTCGCCGGGTGAATACGGCGGCGCTGGCTGCTTCGGGCGGCGCCACTGTGCGCGGCAATCAGGTCGGCGAGCTGCGTGGTGGTGCTGAAGGGCCGGTTGGCGACGATGAGATGGGCATAGCGACGGCCGTGTTTTTCTTCACCATAGCGCCAGAAGATGTCGGCCAGTTCTACTTCTGTGCGATTATTAAGCAGGTCAGCGGCCGTTTCGCCTTGCGTCTGGTCGTAGCGCATGTCCAGTGGGCCGGCCTGTCTAAAGGAAAAACCGCGCGCGCCGTCGTCTAACTGTCGTGACGACAGACCCAGGTCGAGCAAGATACCATCCACCTGGGCAAAACCAAGTTGTGGCGCAATCTGGCCCATGTGGGCGTAA
>CALFEW010000122.1 GCA_937958365.1 uncultured Chloroflexota bacterium
ATGAAATCGTTTTCCCAATCCTTCGAGTTGCAAGCCCTGCTTGCCGGCCAAAGCCGCGAGGTCACGGTTCAAGTTTGTGTGGGTAATGAGTAGTTTACCTTGACGGCCGTTCCCCTGCCACCGATGCTAACCTGCTGCTTAGTAACATCCCGGAAGTTTGGAACTTCCGCGATGTTCAGTCCTTCATGGGAATTTCGCGGGGTTCGCAGGTGGGCATGTTGGCCGCGTCTGGGATGTCTACCAGGATGGCCTGCGGGTCTACGCGGTTGTTGAATTCGGTGATAGCCACGTCCTCGTGGATAAGGCCGGCCCAGAGGGGCTGCGGATTGCGGTTGCCAAACACGTCCACCACACGGATGCCGCCGGTGACGATGGCGCGCGCGCCGGGCATGAGGTAGGTATACCCGTCAATTTCCACCAGGTCGTCCGGCCCGCCGACAGCCCAGCGGAACGGGTAGTTGCTCAGTTCATTCTCGAAGCCGATGGCGGCGCGCCAGGCGCCGGATTCGGTGTGCCAGCCCAGGGTGTTGTAGTTCCAGTCGGAGTCGTAGACGGTTCCCGGTTCGGGGCCGGTGGTGCGGATGGGCGTTGTGCCGTAGTTTTCGATGGTCATGGTGAAATAGAGGGTGTCGCAGATGGCTACGGCCGTTGCGCTAAATTGCAGCGTGTTCCCAGAAGGCGGCGCAAAGATGTCGGCGCGGGGTACGCCGCCGTAGGCGATGGAAAGTTCATTTTCCACGCGGACTTTTTGCCCCTCGGCGTCTTCGGCGACGGCGATGATGGGGTAAGTTCCATCGGCGGGCGGCGTTTCGCTGTTATCCACGCCGCCTTCGTAATCGTAGATGTGACGGCCGGGCATGCCCACGGGGATGTCGCGTTCCAGTTCGGCGATGGGCAGTTCACGGCCGTCTGGCGTTTGCAAAAAGACGCGCACGGTGGCTTCTTTGGTCTGGTAAAACTGCACCTGGATGCGGTCGTCAATGCCGTCGCGGTTGGGCGTAAAGGTGGCGCGATCCAAAGCAAAGTCGCGCAGTTCGGGCAGCGCTGTGTCTGCGTCGGCGATGGTGATGGCGCCTTGTTGGGTTTCGGTACGGCCGTTTTCGTCCGTCGCTTCAATCGTCCAGGTATAGGTTCCGTTTTGCAGCAGGCGCGCCAGCACGTCGCCGGTGACGGCTTCGCCGGGCAGCGTATAGCCATCCACGACGCCGCTGAACAGCACTTCATATTCGCCCGCGCCGCGCTCTTTATCCTGGCGGAAGTAGAAGCGGTCGCCGGCCTCGTTTTCCAGATAGATGGAGACGGCCGCGTTGTCGGCCAATTCGTACTGAATGCGGGTCGCGTCGGTGTCGCCGTCGGCGTTGGGGGTGATGGCGTCGTGCTGCACCGTGACGTTGCGCAGGAGGCTGCTGTCGCCATTGAGCCAGCGCCAGCCTATGGCGACGGCCACCAACACCACAATCAGGGCGATGAAGCCCACGATAACAGGAGTGTTTTTCTTCTCGTGCATAGTGGCGCAAGTGTACCAAAGCCGCCAGCGCCGGGCGAGTTGCGAACCACCCACGAATTGCCTATGGCTTGTGGCTTCAGGATAGGTACACGGATTGAACGGATTCGACAGATTTCCAGTAGCATCTCAATAATCAGGGGAGCCTCTGGGAGGTTTGTCGCTACGGTCACAGCCGTTTTTAGCCCCGTTTACGGGGCGTCGTTTTTTAGCCTGGGGCTTTAGCTCCAGGCGCAGCTGCCAATTGGCGACCGGCGACCAGCGCTAAAGCGCCGGTCTACAAAACAACGCCGGGTAAACCCGGCTTTACCCTCTTTGCCGACCGATTGACCCGAAATCTTGAGAAGATACTCTGATGGCTAAGGAATGAAGATTAAATAACATACGTTTAGATTGGACAAATCTCAGAAGATTTGTCCAATCTAAACGTGTAAATTATTCAAATCTCGTTCCTATGAACAACGCAAACAGGCGTCAGGCGACGCCATAATCGCACAAAAAGGGCGGGCATAAAACCCGCCCTTTTTCAGGTTCGCTGACCACCTGTTCACGCTTATCCGCCTACGGCCCGCCATACGTCGCTGCGCCGCTGTCCGACAGAAACCCTCTGGCCCGATTGGTATTCACGTTCCCCGTCGTCACCGCCTCCACCCCCCGCCGAATTGTCTCCTTGACCGCCTCAATGGGCGTGATTTCAATCGGCTGCGGCACGTAATCCAGCGCATCCTCCAACGCCTGCGCTGTGTCGCGCGGGTCGGATGACTCCAGATTTTCCCGGATACTTTCGATGTCGTCGCGGACTTTTTCCGCTTTGGTCAGCTTGTTGTAGCCATCTTTCAGCCACTTCAACGGTTTGCTGCGCAGCAGCCAGTCAGGGACTTTGGCCAGTTTGTCCAGGCCGTCGCGGATTTTCTGGTCCCACGGCTTGTCGGGATTGCACGGCGAGGGGACGTCTTCCTCCTCCGTGCCGGTGGGGTCTACGTGGTTGAGAGGATCGTTGCCAACGTAGGCGTAGAGATTGCCGCTGCCGCCACCAAAACCGAGGGGGTCTTTGCTGGTCCAACGGCCGTTCCCCGCATCATAATCACGCAGCCCAAAGCGCACCAACCCCGTGTCCCGATCATAAAGTCCTCCGGCAAAACCAAACGGCTGAAAGCCCGGATTTGTGTCCTGGGTGACGTTGCCCCAGGCGTCATAATCCAGCCGCTGCGCCACCTGCCCGGTAGCCACGTTCACCACCAGCCGCGGGCTGCCCAATTGGTCAGCGACGATGCGGTAGGTCTGGCCGCCTTTGATCAGGTACTCCGGCACGTTGGCCCGCGCCCCATACACAAAACGACTCACCACCGCGCCTGCGCCGTTCAACTCGGCCACCGGCTGGAAACCGCCCTGGTACAAAAAGCCCTGCACCAACGTCCCATCCACTCGTTTGCCCACGCGCCGGTTCAACGCATCCACCAGATAGGTGATTTGCTGGCCGCCGGGCAGCGAGACCGCCATCAGATTGCCTTCTTCGTCGTAATCGTAGGTAGTCGCGCCGGAAACGGCCGTTTTGCTCGCCAATTCTCCCGCCGCCGTGTAGGTAAACTGGGTCGTTCCGGCCTGCGTTAACCGGTCCTGCGCGTCGAACGTGCTGGTCACGCCGTTGGCCGTCAGGCGGTTGCCGTTGCCATCGTAGGTGTACGCGCCAATCACCGCACCGTTCTGGCGCACTTCGCTCAGTCGCCCGGCCGCATCGTAGGCGTAGACGTAGGTGGTCGTGACGCCGCCGATGGTCTCGACGGATTGGGTGATACGGCCGTTCACATCCCGCGTCCACGCCACCTGATACACGCCCGAACCGCCACTGCTGGCCGTGTAACCGGTCGCCTCGCCAAAGGCGTTGTACGTCCAGGCGTCCGTCACGCTGCCCAACTGGCTGCCCGTCACCAGCCCATTTTGCGTCTGGCGGGCAATCGTCAGGCTGCCCGCGCCCGTCACCAGATTGTCGTCGTCGTAGGCGTAGGCTGCCGGATTGGCTCCGTTGACGGTGATGGCTTCGGTGAGCCACTGCGCGTTGTAGGCAAAGGCCACTGCGCCGGGAACCGGGCCGGTTTGCGTCCGACTGGTTATCATCGGGCCGTCGTAGGTGTAGACCAGATTCACGCCGCTGGGGTCACTGGTGGTCGCCAGCCGTCCGGCGGCGTCATAGGTGTAGCTGCGCGCCCCTCGCGCCAGGGTGATGCTGCCCAACCGGAAGCCGTCGTCCAGGTAGCCAATCGCCACGCTGCCGCCACCGGGCCGGGTGACGCTGGTCAGGCTGCGGTCAGCGTCGTAGCCCCAGCCATAATTACCGCCGCCGCTGACTGTGGGCGGTGTGTAGCCGGTCGGCTGGTCGTCGGCGGCGTAGGTGAAGGTGTGGGCCGGTCGGCCCGGCGGCGTCAGGCTGGTCTGATTGCTGTTGGCGTCGTAGGCAAACGTCACCGTGCGGCTGCCGGGCAGCACGGCCGTTGTCAACCGCCCGGCCAGATCATAGCTGAGGGTGGCGGAACGGCCGTCTGGCCCCGTCTGGCTGGTGAGCCAGTTGGCGGGGTTGTAGCCAAACTGCTCGGTACGGCCGGGCTGGGCGATTTGCGTCAGGCGGCCCCGGCTGTCGTAGGTAAGCGACGTGACCGCCAGCGGCCCCGCGCCGTCCGGGTCATACGTCAGCAGGCGATCGGCCGCGTCCAGCGCCGCCTGGGTGATACGCCCTTCTGGCGTGGTCAG
>CALFEW010000123.1 GCA_937958365.1 uncultured Chloroflexota bacterium
CATCGCTTTGACCACGCGCAAACCGAGCAAGGGAAACGGCCGCCTCTCACCTACGTGCCTTTTGGCGGCGGCCCGCGCAACTGCATCGGCGCGGCCTTTGCCCAGGTGGAGAGCAAGGTGGTGCTGGCGCGTATGTTGCAGCGCTTCGACTTGGAACTGCTGAACGGCGATAAGATTAAACCCTACATGGGCGCAACTTTGGAACCGCGTCCTGGCGTGCAAATGAAAGTGACCTTTGCTGAGGCGCGTCATGCTGGATAACCTGCTCGACCGTTGGAAGCACACAATCTATCTATCGCTGCTGGCGCCGCCGCTGGCTTATCATGCCAATCGTATGTACCAATCCTTACCGGCGTTGAGCAGTCAACCGGTGGCACGGCCGTTGCCCTCTTTGTCCATCATCGTGCCGGCGCGCAACGAGGCGCACAATTTGCGCGTGCTGCTGCCGTCGTTGCAGGCCGTCTGCTACCCCGGCGAGCTGGAAATCATTGTGGTAGACGACAATTCAGAGGATGAAACGGCCGTCATCGCCCAATCTTATGGCGCACGGCTGATTCGTTTGCAAGAACTGCCGCCGGGTTGGATGGGCAAGCCCCATGCCATGTGCCACGGCGCGGCGGCGGCGCGGGGCGATTGGCTGCTCTTCACCGACGCCGATACCATTCATGGTTTGCACAGTCCGGCGCAGGCTGTGCAGTACGCGCTGGACAATCAGCTAGACGGCGTCAGCCTTTTTCTGGAGCAGCAATGTCGGGGTTTAACCGACCGGCTGGCGCTGACGGCCGCATTTGCTGGCATGTTTACCGCCTGGAAGCCGACCTCGACGCATCTAAACGGGCAGTATATTTTGCTGCGGCGGCAGGTGTATGAGGCGAGCGGTGGCATGACGGCCGTGCGCCACGAAGCCCTGGAAGACCTGGCCCTGGGCCGCCATCTGCAACAAATGGGCTACCGCGTGCAAATGATGCGCGGCGAAGACGTGGCGCAGGTGCGCATGTATCACAACACCACGCAAATGTGGCAGGGCATGAACCGCCTGGGGTCGCAATCGTTACGTTTTTCCGGCCTCAATTCTTTGTTGATGGTCTTTTTCATCACCATTGCCATGAATCCGCTGCTGGTTTTTGTGGCGGTGTTCAGCGGGCGAGTGCAGCACCGTTGGCTGCCCCTGACCTGGGGTGCGGTAGCCCTGGCTTTCTGGCCCTGGGCGCGCCGCTTTGGCGCAGGCTGGCACGCGATCTTCGCGCCGTTTGGCGCGCTGGTGGTGCAGGTGGCCGGGGCGTGGGGCATGGTGCGCCGCCTGTTGGGGCGCGGCATTCTTTGGAAAGGCCGGACGGTTTGAGAAGTTGGATGGGACGCGGATTTTCATGGGATTCTTCGCTCCGCAGACTCCGCTCAGAATGACATATCCGTAGCACACGCTTATCGTTTGAAAATAGTGCAAACATAGTGCGCTTGTATCCGCGTTCCGTTTTTGAGAATGTGCCCTATGAATCTTAGCGAATTGGGTTTGTTTAGCGAGGAAATCTATCAGCCGTTTTTCTGGGAAGGCGGCCGGGCGGCGGCGTTGTTGGTGCATGGTTTTCCGGGCACACCGGCGGAGGTACGGCCGTTAGCCGAAGCGCTCCATGCCCAGGGATGGACGGTGCAAGCGCCGCTGCTGCCTGGCTTTGGGCCGCAAATCAACGACCTGTTTGATTATGGCAAGGAAGATTGGGTCACGGCCGTTCTCTCGGCCCAAACCGCGCTGCGCGCCCAATACGATAAAGTTCTGCTGGTGGGGTACTCGATGGGTGGGGCGGTGGCCCTGAACGTCGCTGCGCAAGAACTGCCGGATGCCCTGGTTTTGCTGGCCCCTTTCTGGCAGATTGGCGGCCCGGCTTCTGCCTACATCTGGCGGGGCATCCGCCAGCTTTTTGCCGAAATACAACTGTTCAAGCGTGTGGATTTCTCCAATCCTCACGTGCAGCGCGCTTTTGAAAACTGGCGCGAGGTATTGAACCTGGACGATCCCCAGGTACAGGCGACGTTACAGGAATTGCGCGTGCCGTCGCGGTTTGTGGATGAGGTGCTGGCCCTCGGCCAGGCGGCCAAAGCTGCCGCGCCGGCCATTCACCTGCCCACCCTGGTCATTCAAGGCAGCCAGGACATAACTATCTCAACCAAAGCGACCCATGAGTTGATTCGCAGCCTGGCCGGGCAGGTGGTTTATCGGGAGTTTGCCGTGGGCCACGAACTGACGAAAGCGGAAACGGCCGTCTGGCCCCAAATCGAACGCGCTTTTTTGGCGTTTGCGCGGCGAATCGAGACCTGACAGGTCGGTGAGATGACTCAAGACAAACGGCCGTCGTCTATGCTACAATGTCATTCATCACCCACTCGAGTTCGGGAGTCCGTGACTACCAATCAGGAGGGTTTCCATGTCGAAGCAAATTCCTCGCTGGCAGTTGATTCTTTATTCTTCCGGGTCGTTGGCTTCAGCCGTTTCCTACCAGGCGTTTGGCACCTACATCCAATTTCTTTACATAGACATTTACGGCCTGCGCGCCGCCTGGGTCGGCTTGATCTGGTCGGTGTATGGCCTGTGGAACGCTTTCAACGATCCGCTGGCCGGTTTCTTGTCGGACCGCACGCACACCCGTTGGGGGCGGCGCATCCCCTGGATTGCCGGCTCTTTTATTCCGCTTAGCCTGACGTTTTACCTGTTGTTTGTACCGCCGGCGAGTCTGACGGCTCAGCCGGATTTGTCGCTGCTATTTTATTTCCTCTTCTTTGTCCTGGCTTTTGACATTCTGTGGACCATCGCCGTGATGAACTGGACGGCGCTGTTCCCGGAGATGGTTCCCGACGAGAAGCAGCGGGCCAACGTCTCCGCCTGGCGGCAAATTTTTTCGGTGATTGGTTTGCTGGTGGGCGTGGCGTTGCCGCCGATTTTGGCCGGGGAAGATTGGAGCGGCGTGCGGCTGGTGGCCGGATTGGTGGCGGTGGTGACGGCCGTTTTCTTCGCTCTCTCTCTCCTCGGCAGCCGGGAACGCCCGGAGTTTGCCGCCGACGAACCGCTGTCCTTGCGCGAATCGCTGCGCGTGACAATGACCAATCGCAACTTTCTGGCTTTCCTGGGGGCCAATCTCATGGTGCAATTTGTCTTTCTGGCCCTTACTTCCATCGCGCCTTTTTACACCAAATACGCGCTGCGCTTGCAAAGTGACCTGACGGTGGGCAGCGTGACGCTGGACGTGGCGACGCAGAACTCTGTCTTTTTGGCCTCAGCGTTCATCGTGGCGCTGCTGGCGATGCCGCTCTGGGCCAGGTTCACGCACCGGCGCGGCGCGTGGCAGGCGCTGCGGGTTTGCTGCCTGACGTCCGCGGCTATCTTGTTGATTTTGTTCCTGGCGAACGACTTTTATACCGGCTTGCTGGGGATTATGCTCTTTGGCTCTAGCCTGGCGGGGCTGTTGATGCTGACCGATTTGCTCATCGCCGACCTGGTGGACGCCGATGAGTTGGTGACAGGGGCGCGGCGCGAAGGGCTGTATTTTGGCATGAATGGTTTTGTGATTCGCCTGGCGTTTACCATCCAGGGCGTCATCACCGGTACGGTGCTGACGTTGACCCGTTATGTGTCGCCGACGCCGGGGGTATTGTATCCGGAGCAGCCGGACGCGGCCGTTTTTGGCATTCGTTTTATGATCTCCATCATTCCATCGCTGGCACTGGTGGCTGCTTACTTTATTTTGGGGAGATATGCGCTGCATGGGGGAAAGTTGGTGGAAATGCGCACGGCCGTTTCTTCCCTGCACGCCCAAAAGCAGGCCCAACTCCAGGCCGATTGATGCGTTTTCTGGTCCCGTCGCTTCCCTGACGCCGAAGGCCTTTGCCCTCTTTAGCCGAACACGTCACCCTTTCCGGGCGACGTTTGCTTGATATGTTGCCGGCGTTTGCTGATTTTGTCGGCGCTGGCTTCAACGTTTGCCAGGTGTTCCTGTAGCCGGACCTTCACAATTTCTTCTATCAGGGCGAAAGGCACGGGCTTGTCCAGGGGAAACCTGAGCGAGCTTTTTGCACCTTCATAAGCAGACATGGCGGCCTGGAATGCCGCGTCACTGCCTGCCGGTCTGGGATACATGCCAATGTGTTTTTTGTACGCGGCAAAGGAAATCAGATTACCTTTCAGTGTAAACGTCGGTATCTGGTATTTGATTGTCTCGGCCGCTTCCGGCGCTGCCTGGCGAATGATCAGCCTGATCTTTTGCAGACTTTCCTGAACGTTTGCGGGGAAGCCCGCGATGTATTCATCTATATTGCGCGGTGTTGATGGGTCAACTGTCATAATTTCCTCCGTCGAAACCTGAAAATCTATTAAACTTCCTTGCCGTCCGGTGT
>CALFEW010000124.1 GCA_937958365.1 uncultured Chloroflexota bacterium
TGGGCTGATGGGGGAAACGGCCGTTTCCCGCCAAATCTTACTGGAAGCGATTGGTAGATTACAGACCTCAGAAAAAAGCCCCCACCGTCAAAAACTCCTCCAAATGATGACCTCCCGCCTGCAAGCAATAGACGCAGCCTGAGAACCCCAACAAGATTAGTTTTGCCAGTCTCGTCCTCTAATTTCAACTGAATTGTAGTTATTTATAGGTGATTTGTAGCTCTTTTGAAGCTCTTTTGCAGTCTCCAAATACACTTCTATGTTATCCTAATAGTTGAGATACTCAGGTAGACAACACTTTTTGCAAAACATGACCAGAGGGTATGTCTCTTATGACTACAACGAACCCTAACAATGGGTCCATTTTTTCTGAGGCCATAAAACCGACTCCAACGAACGGGCATAAGCCGTTGCCTGCGTATCAGAGTCAAAAAATGGAGCAATTAGGTTATCTGGCAAGCAGCATCGCCCATGATTTTAACAACTTACTAACCAGCATTATGGGGCACGCATCTTTAGCGCTCATCAAAATGACTCCTGAAGATGACGCCCGTTTGCACGTTGAGCAAGCGGTTAAAACGGCCGAATACGCGGCTATCCTGACAGCCCAACTGCTTTCTTATTCACATTACGAGTACCCCGAAAAAGAATTTGTAGACCTGAACAAACTCGTAAATGATACCATTGGGTTACTTGGTTCAGTCTTATTTCACAATATCCACATTGCCCTAAAACTTTCCCCTAATCTGGCCCCTATTGAGGCGAACCCCGCCCAAATCCAGCAAGTTATCATGAACCTGACCATCAATGCCACGGAAGCAATTCATGAACCAGATGGCAGCATTAGCATTGAAACGGGGCAGATCATCATCACCAAAAGCAGAGCACTCGCTTTGGTAGAAAGCAATATGCTTTTGCCAGGCGAGTATGTATTTTTGCGCATAGCAGATACAGGGAAGGGGATAGATGAGGTGACAAAGGCGCACATCTTCGAACCCTTTTTCTCCACCAAATCACATGGGCGAGGGCTTGGTTTGTCGGCCATTCGGGATATTGTAAAACAGCACAATGGCGGAATTGAAATAGAGTCCTGCGTGGGGCAGGGGTCAGTTTTTACTGTATATTTGCCCGCATCTCGCACATCAACTATTCATCAACCTATTCACTAGTGGAATAACAACATGTCTGCAACTGTTCTGGTCGTGGATAACGAGGTTTTTGTGTTGGAGGCTTTGGAGGCGATCCTGGATTCTGCAGGGCTTGTATCAATTAGCGCCAAATCAGGCAAAGATGGTGTGACAATCTTTCAAGAACGTCATCAGGAAATTGACCTGGTTATTCTAGATATACATTTGCCGGGTATGGATGGCGTTGAGGTTTTGCAGTCGCTGCGGACGATTAAACCAGGAGTCAAAGTGATTATCTCTTCGGGTTATGACGAGAGCGATATTTTGCGTCAGTTAGGGAGCCAGCCAGGAGCGAGGATTTTGAAGAAGCCATATAATGCCCGGATGTTGTTGGATTGTGTGAGCAGTGAATTGGGTCCGAGCCACGGCCGTTATTCGTTAAGTGGGTAGTGGTTTTGTTAGCGCTTCATGTACGGCCGTTTCCCCTATGCCCCCTTCGCCTTCCAGACGCAGCCAAAGCAAAAACTCCACATTGCCGTCAGACCCGGTGACGGGGGATCGCATCAACCCAAAAGGTGTGAATGCATGGCCCCGGCTCCAGGCTAACATATCTTGCAAGACCTGGCGATGAACGGCCGTGTCTTTTACAATCCCCCCCTTGCCAACCTGCTCTGGACCTGCCTCAAACTGTGGTTTAACCAGCGCCACCACGTCCCCATCAGCCGCCAACCACTTCTGCACAGCCGGCAAAATCAGCCGTAACGAGATGAACGAAACATCTATACAAACGAAACTGACCGTTTCTGGCAGGCTCTCCAGATAGCGCGCATTGGTGCGCTCCATCACCACCACCCGCTCGTCTTGACGCAGCTTCCAATCTAATTGGCCGTAACCCACATCAATGGCGTATACGCGCGCTGCTCCATTTTGCAGCAGCACGTCGGTAAAGCCACCGGTGCAGGCCCCCACGTCGGCGCAGACACGGCCGTTCACCGACACCTCAAACGTCGCCAACGCCCCCGCCAACTTAAAACCCCCACGCCCCACAAAGGGCATAGGGGTCTTTAATTCAATCGTCGCAGAGAGGGAAACGGCCGTGCCTGCCTTATCTACCCGTTCCCCATCCACAGACACTTCCCCGGCCAGAATAAGCGCCTGCCCCTTTGCCCGCGTTGGCGCCAGCCCCCGGCTTACCAGCAATTTATCCAGGCGTTCCTTGTCTTTGGCCATAGCGCCAGACCTAAGGCGTCGGCGTAAGCGTCGGCGTCGGGGTTTCGGTGGGTGTGCCGGATGGCGTTGGCGTCAACGTGGGTGTGGGCGTCACGCTGGGCGTAGGTGTAAACGTGCCTGTAGGAATCGGCGTAGACGTCGGCGTACTCGTGCCCGGCAGCCCAATGATGCGCATTTCAATGAGCGCACTGCCCGCTCCCTCAAAATACTCAACCCGTACAGTACGCCGCCCGGAAAGAATCAATTCCCTGCGGAACGTTTGCGTGCCATCATTGGGTCCCCACTGGTCAATCAGAACGTTGTCATTCTCAAAAACGCGCACTCCGTCGTCGCTCCGTGCCCGGAACTCATAAACCTGATTGGCAAAATCAATTTCCCGCGTCCAACGAACGGAGAAGTTGTCACTGGGCAAGCCGTTGGGTGAACCGGAACCCCAGTTGAAGGCGATGCTGTTGTCTTGCTGGATGTATGCCGGCGGACCGGTCAGGTCACGATTGGCATAATATTCACCTACCCAGGCGGTATTGTTGGCTAACTGCCAGGAAACGCCGATGTAAGCGTTGCCCACGTCTTCAAAATATTCCACACGCAAGCGATGTTGTCCGGCGCTCACGCCGCGTACCGCGTAAAATACGCGATTGCTCGCGCCGCGCCACTGGTCAATGATCAACACGTCGTTGAGAAAAACGCGCACGCCATCGTCGCTGTAAGCATAAAACAGGTAATTGGCGTTGGCTAAATCAACGGTTCGCTCCCAGCGCACAGAGAAATGGTCGTTGGGCACGGCCGTATCCGGCGAACCGCCGCCCCAGTTAAAATTAAGATTGGGATCATTCCGCACCAGGACCGGCGTGCCGGACAAATTCTGGTTATTGAAATATGAACCACGCCAATTGTTGGGGAAAGGTGTGGCCGACGCCGCGAAGGATGTGGCTGTCGCCGCAACTTGCGTGGCCGTCGCTGCTTCTCTTGTGGCGGAGACAGCAGAGGTGGCCGTGAGGGCAACGGCCGTTTGCGTGGAGCGGGGAATGGCTCTGGTAACTGTCGGCAGGGAGCCGGTCCCGGAACCGCTGCCAGAGCCGCCGCCCACGTTCGTAATCACCCCGCCGGTGGCCGCCTGCCGGGTATTAATGTTTGGGGCTTCGGCCGTATTGACAAAGGTTGGGGTGATATACGGCGTGCTGGAAGCCCGCGGCGTCCAGGTTGCCGTGACGTTAGCCGCTGGCAAAGGCGTAAAGCTGGGGGTGAGGCTGGGTACTTCGGCCACCGAAGCCAACGTAGGCACGGCCGTTTCCGCTCCATTGCAGGCAACTAGAAAAACCAGGGATAAGATCAACAATAGAAAAGCTCGCCGGTTTGGCGATAAAATGGATTGCTTCCCAAATTTAGGCGATGGCGTCTTTTGCATGGCCACTCACTCCTCACGAAAACACAAGTCAGGCTTACGTTATGTTTACGCGCTCTAGTTTACCATAAAAGATGGTAACATTACACACCATTCTGCAAGCGGTTCAACCAGTCGTCCAGCGCATCGGCCAACGCCTGACGTAAGTGAATGTGCGGCTGCCAGCCGGTGGCTTGCTGGATTTTGGCGTAACTGCCATACAGGCAAGGCGTATCCGACGGCCGCATTCGTTCAGGGTCATAGGCCACGTCCACAACAACGCCTGCGGCGTCAATCAGCACATTGAGCAGGTAGTGGATGGAAACAGGCTGGCCAGAGCAAATGAGATAACTTTCACCGGGTTCACCGCGTTCGGCCAGAGCGATGTAGGCGCGGGCTACGTCGCGCACGTCGGTGAAATCGCGTTGGGCGTCCAGGTTGCCCACGGAGAGGCGCGCCGGTTTCTGGCCCAGCTTAATCGCTGCCAGTTGGCTGGCAAAATCGGGCACGACGAAGCCGAGCGCCTGACGCGGGCCAATGTGGTTAAACGGCCGTGCTTCTACCACCGGCAAACCATAACGCTGCCAGTAAACGGCCGTCAACATGCCCGCGGCCCACTTGCTCACCCCATACGGATGGCGGGGCTGCGGCGTGGAGGCTTCTGTGAGGGGCAAATCGGCCTGACCGACGTAGCCGTAAATTTCAGCGCTGGTCACGATGACCACTTTGGGTCGGCCAACAGCTACGGCGGCGTCCAACAAATTGGCCGTGCCGCCGGTATTGATAGCCAGGGTTAAAGCCGGATTTTCCCAGGAGCGGGCCGGGTAAGCCTGCCCGGCCAGATGGTAAATGACATCGGGCTGCACGGCAGCGACGGCCGTTTTTAGCGACTGCGGATTCAGCAAATCCCCTTCCACGCCGGACAATGCCGGGTGGTTCGGTAACTGTTGGTGACTGGTAGCCGGATGCAGCAAGGTCACAACAGAATGCCCCTGCGCGAGCAGTTGATCAACTAAATGGGAACCGGCAAAACCTGTAGCGCCGGTTACAAAAATCTGCATACAAACCCCCGTCGGGAATGGAGAATTTAGGAGATTATACCGTTGACCGGTCGGAGTGCGTAATTGCCCTGCCGCACGCCTGTCCTCTCGTGGACGCCCTCACCCGATTCCATTACAATTCTTGCCATGACACTTTACGACAAACTCTTCTTCCCTGTATTTAAGCGAATAGACGCCGAAACCGCCCACGACCGTACCGTGGCCGCCCTGGAAAAAGCGCAGAGCAACCCGGGTGGTCAGGCCGCGCTGCGGCGCATTGCCGGCGATGTGCCGCAACAGTCGGTGACGGCCTTTGGCCTGACCTTTCCTAATGTGTTGGGCATCGCCGCCGGGTTTGATAAGGATGTGCGCGTGGCTGCTGGTCTGGGTTTGCTGGGTTTCGGTCACGTGGAAGTGGGTACGCTGACGCCCTGGCCGCAGGCTGGCAACCCCAAACCGCGCATTTTTCGCCTGCCGGAAGACGAGGCCATCATCAACCGCATGGGTTTTCCCAATGGCGGGGTGGTGCGGGCGCTGCCCCGGTTGAAGGCTCTGGCGGAAGGGGAACGGCCGTTCATCCTGGGCGTCAGTCTGGGCAAACAAAAGGAAACGCCTCTGGCCGAAGCCGAAAAAGATTACATCCTGCTCATGCACGCCGTGTATCCCTACGCCGATTACCTGGCTATCAACATCAGCTCGCCCAACACGCCAGGGCTGCGGGAACTGCAAGGCGGCAATTACCTGGCCCATTTATTGGGCGCACTGACGGCGGAAAACGGCCGTCTCGCGCAAAAACATGGGCTTGTCCCACGGCCGTTACTCGTCAAAATCGCCCCGGACCTCACCTGGAGCGAACTGGACGAAATTCTGGCAGCCGTTCAGACAGCGCGAATCGCTGGCCTTATTGCCACCAATACCACCTTGAGCCGGGACGGCTTGCAGTCGTCGTTGCGCGATGAGACGGGTGGGTTGAGTGGACGGCCGTTGACCACCCGCAGCACGGAAATTATCACATACGTCACCCGGCAGACCGGTGGACGGCTGCCGGTGATTGGCGTGGGCGGCGTGCGCGCCGCCGGGGACGTGCAGGCCAAATTAGACGCGGGAGCCTCCCTTGTGCAAATTTATACCGGACTCGTTTACGCCGGGCCGGGCATGGCCGGGTCCATTTTGCGACAGCTAACCGCCGACCGCCAATCAACGAATCATGAATGATTGTTGACTGTTCTGCCTACGGCCGGGCAATCTTGGGCCAATTCCGGCGACGACCAGGATATAATCCTTTCCAGAGTGTTGGATGATGAATAAACGATTGGAAGCAGTGGTTTACGGCCGTGTGCAAGGAGTCAACTTTCGCTACTACACAGAACTCGAAGCGCGCCGTTTGCAATTAACCGGGTGGGTAGCCAATCAGCCCGATGGCTGTGTGCGTGTCGTGGCCGAGGGGACGGAAGCGCAGCTCCATGATATGGTCCAATTTTTGCATCGTGGGTCGCCGGCCGCTTACGTAGACCGGGTGGACGTGGCGTGGACCGCGGCGACCGGTGAATTTACCAGATTCAAGGTACGTTGGGTATGAGCCATTACTCCGAAGAAGCCTACGTTGAACGGCAGCGCCTTTCCTGGATAGTGGTGTTGGCCAGTTTTGCGGCTTGTATGATACTGACCGTCGCGGTGCCCCTTAGCGTAAACGCCGCCTTGCAGAATATGAAGCGGAGCCTCAACGTGGTTGTGCAGGCCAACCAGGGGACTGTGCGCGTGGATGCGCCAACTGGCGACTCCCGTGTGGTGATTGCCGGGGAAAGTGGTC
>CALFEW010000125.1 GCA_937958365.1 uncultured Chloroflexota bacterium
TACGGCGCGCCATGGGAGACAATTTCCCGGCTTCTGGCAAGAAAGCCCGACAAAATCGTAACCGCCGTCAACGCAGCCGCGACAAGGAACGCGCACGGCAAGAAGATTTGTTGAGCCGGACGCTCTATATCGAAAACAGCAATTAACAGAAAAGCCCCGCTTGGCGGGGCTTTTTTTATGAAAGGGAATGGTCTTTTTTAGAATACAAAGTCGGGCCAGTCGAGCATCCAGGCGTTAAGTTGATCACCACGACCCACAAACGTAAGCCCTTCAGGCACAATCAACAGCGCGTTGGCTTTGACCAACGACGTCATCATGTGGGAGCCTTGACTACCGGTGGTTGTGGCTGTGTAGGCGCCGTCTGGCGCATGGGTGACGATGGCGCGAATGTAGCTTTCACGGCCGTCAGACCTGATCTCGTCTTGTAAAACGGCCGTCACCATGGGTCTTTCAAATTTTGTATGCCCGGCCATCTTCAAAATAGCCGCCCTGGCAAAACGCTCAAAAGAAACCAGCGCCGACACCGGATTGCCCGGTAATCCCAGGTAGGGCACCCCCCGATATGTGCCGTAAGCCAGAGGTTTGCCGGGACGCATCCGCACCCGCCAGAAACCGACCTGGCCTTCTTGTTCCAGCACCGCTTTTACCACGTCGTAAGCGCCCACGGAAACACCGGCCGAACTGACAAAAAGATCTACGCCTGCCTCCAGACCCACTTGCAGGCAGGCGCGCACCTCGGCTTCGCTGTCACCGGCGACGCCCAGCATAAGCGGCTGCGCGCCCAAAGCGGCTACCTGTGAAGCCTGTGTGTATCCATTGCTGTTACGGATTTTGCCCGGCGTCAGGGGCTGGTCAATGGCAATTAGCTCATCACCGGTAGCCAGGATGGCAACATACGGCCGTTTCACCACCATCACCTCGCTGAACCCCAGCGAAGCCAACAGGCCAATCTCTTGTGGACGCACGACCTGCCCGGCCGGTATGACGATCTGTCCGGCCTGAACGTCCTCGCCAACGCCGCGCACGTAATCGCCGGTTTGCACAGCGCGGTTGATCTGAATGGTGGCGGGTAACGGCCGTTCCCGATCTCGCCACGCCTCATTGGTATCTTCTACCGGCACAACCGCATCCGCGCCATCGGGCATGGGTGCGCCGGTCGTAATGCGGGCGGCCAGGCCAGGTGTGATGACCACCGGGCTAATTGCACCGGCGGCAACGTCGGCGGCCACGCGCAGGGTGACGGGCTGCACAGCGGCCGAAGCCACGTCAGCGGCGCGCACGGCATAGCCATCCATGGAAGAGTTGGCAAAAGGCGGCAGGCTGTCGCGGGCAACCACCGGTGCGGCCAGCACACGCCCCAGAGCTTCAAGCAGAGGGACATTTTCCGGTGGCAGCACCGTCACGCCGGCCAAAACGGCAGCCAAAGCCTGATTAACGCTTAAATCTTCTTGTGGGGTCACGTTAGCTTTAATCTTTACTCTTTGTCACATCAGACGGTCGCCAGACGGCCGTCCAACTCCAATAGCGCCGCTTCCGCCTGCATGGCGGCCAATACGTTCCCGACGTGAGTCCATACATCCAACTGGTTTGCGAAACAAACCCCGCTGAAGTCGGCTGTGACCTCGGTGACGTGCGCCCGGTCTACACCGGCAGCAAAACGCAGGTCTTTCCACTTTTTGCGCACGGATGAAAGTGTCACGTCGCGGATGTCGCGTGACGGCCGTACCAGGGCCGTCGCTATCAACAAACCGGTGATCTCATCACAGGCCAGCAGCGCAAAGTCAATCGGCTGCTCGCGCTCCACGCCGGTCCCTTCTGAATAATGCGACAAAATGGTACGAATCGTCGCCTCGTCCCAACCGCGCTCGCGGAGGATGTCGGCTCCTTTGATGGGATGCCTGTCTAAATCCGGGTGAATCTCCCAGTCAAAATCATGCAGCAGACCCACTGTGGTCCAATGGGCCGCATCTTCACCTAATTGGGCGGCGTACCAGCCCATGGCGGCGCTCACGGCCACCATATGCCGCCGCAGCCCGCTGTCTTGCACAAATTCACAAACGAGGTCCCAGGCCTCAGCGCGTGTGTTTGCCACGAGTCTTCCCTTATTCGATCTCTTCGTCTTCTTCGTCCGTTATGACGCTGGTCGGTTGATGCGCGCCGCAAGTGCAGCCGCCGCCTTCGTGCCGGCCGCAACCCGCCTCAGCTTTGTCCTGGAGGGCTTGTAATTCTTCCAGAGGTTCAAGCTGCTCGCGGAAGACTTCGTGCCACTCCCCTTCAATTTCCACCATCACGGAGTCGCGCAAAACGCGCACGTCTTTCACTTTGCCCTGACCAAGAGGCGTGTCCACCATTTTGCCAATCTTGGGCAAAGTCTTTTTGGCTTCCACGTATTGCTCGTACTCATAGACCAGGCAGCAGCGCAAACGGCCGCACATGCCGGTGATTTCCTGGGGGCTGAGGGAAACGCCCTGATCTTTCGCCATGCGGATGGAAATGGGGCTAAATTCGGTCAGGAAGGTGGAACAGCAGCGCGGCGCGCCACATGCCCCATAACCGCCCATAATCTTAGCCACGTCGCGCGGACCGACCAGACGCATCTCCACGCGGGTGCGCAGAGAGCGGCTGAGCGCCGTTTTCACGCCGTTGACGTTGAGGTTTTTGTTCTCGGTTGTGTAGTGGATGGTCATCCAACTGCCGTCAAAGCTGTACTCAGCTTTGACAAATTTGGCGTCTTTGATGCCAAATTCTTGCGCTTTTTCCCGGCAAGAGATGAGTGCATCTAGCTCTTTGGTTTCCCACACTTGCTGCATGACCAGGTCGCGTGGGGTGGCTTTGCGCTGCACCGGGCGCAGCCCGCGCTGTTTGTGAGACTTTTCAGGTTCAACAAAAGCAATGACCTGGCCTAATTGCTGTCCGCGCTTGGTTTCGACAATGACGTGGTCGCCAGGCGTCAGGTCCTGGTTGCGGCCTACTTTGAAATGATAGAGCTTGCCTAGCTTTTGAAAACGAATGGCAACCACCGATGTTTTTTCAGCACTAGCTGCTGTCATGGTTTATCTCCACGTTTTATGTGATTTATTAACATTATAGTTATAACCATTTTAAGTAAAATAACCAGAAATGGGGTTTACAAAGCCAAAGGCCAGCCTTGTGGCTGGCCTGGAATGGTAGACGGGCTGGTAGAAACGGCCGTGTTATCTGAGTCCTATAATCGGCAATCCGCTGCTCTAGCCCTGTCTTAAAATGTGTATTCCGTGAATGGGCGGTTCACGGGTGTTAATAGCGCAAAATCGCTCCGATGCGCCCCGCTTCTTCCAACGCCGGATCGTCGGCGATGATTTCCACGTGGCCGCCCTGGGTGATGGTGAAGGCAACGGCCGTATCCACCACATCCTCTACATCTCGCAAATCTTGCTCGCCTATCGGACTCCGCGCCAGATTTGCCACGACAAAATTAGACTCCTCGTGTACATAACCCGGCGCACGGAAGCCATCGCTGATAATGAGGTTTTGCACACGCTTGTCACTGATTGCCTGCAAGGTGTCATCCAGGCCCACGACGCCGTTGCTGCCGCTGGCTTGCAAGGCGATCAGCTTTTCCACCAGCTTGTGTTCCCGTTCGGCATTGGCGGCGGCCAACAAATCTAAGGCTTGCTGCCGTATCTCATGTTCGCCGGTATTCATGCCCGCGCTAAACGTGCCGGCCAGGCAAGATTGCAGCCTTTTGGGCAGCAGTTCGCGGAATTGAGCCACTGTTTCATTTGTGCCACTGAGGAACAATCGTCGAATCGGCCGGTTGCTGAAAAACTCGTTGGCTGCGGCGGCCGATTCACGCAGGTTGCGCTGCACAATCTCTTCTTCGTGACGGGCGCCGCCCACACCGCCTCTCATGCCCACGGCCGAGGAACCGCCGCCTTTCTTGATTTTTTGCACGTCTTCGCCCATAAAGCCGTTGGAGGCCTGTAATTCGCCCAGGTGGTATTCAAAAAAGCGTGAGCCAACCCGGTCTACGAGAATGACGCCAAAATGGGCATAGTGGTCGAGCAGATGGGCCAGAGGCTTGACGTAAGGCTTGGGTCCCAGGCGTAAACGATTGCGGAAGGAAACGGCCGTTGGATAAGCCCGGAAAAAGGTGCCGTCGTGGTTGGCAAACATCGCCAGCCCGGGTTTGTCCCATTCATAACTGTGGTCGAGAAACTTCTCGATAGCTGCTACCTCTTCTACCTGATTCAGTTGCGCCTCCTTCAGCATTCCTCGTACCCGCAGCTTAATCGCCTCGATTGGTTCGGCGGTGCTGTCGGTGTCCAGATAAATGCTTAAAACCTGTCGCCCGTCTGAGTTGTATGCGAGCAATTCCTGCAACTGTTCTTGGTTAATCATGTGACCTCCTCTAAGCCTAAAAGAGATTGAACGAGGTAAGTTGCGACAGACCTGTTCCCTTGTGATGGTCTGGTCGCAGAACTCTGCGCCGGTTGCCGACGCAGAGAGAGTACATGAAAGGAGTTACGGCCGTTCCCCAAGCGTCAGGGGAACCGTCATCTCTTTACCATCGCGCACGATAGTCAAATCAACGGTCTGACCCGCCTCCGTTTCAAAAACGAGATAGCTGATCAAACCGTCGGAACTGGTAATTTCTGTGCCATTGATGGCGATGATCAAATCGCCGCCGGGCAGCGCCCCAAAGTTGTTGATGCCGCTGGCGATCAACCCGGCAGCGGCGGCCGGCGCATCGGCGGATATATCCAATATGTAAGCGCCGCTGGTGTAAGGGATGCCCAACTCTTCAGCCGTCTCAATGTCCAGCGTTTGCATCCGAATGCCCAGGTAAGGGTACACGTAACTGCCGTTGGCAATCAGATTGGGCACGATGCGCTTCACGGCGTTTACCGGGATGGAAAAGCCGACGCCGGAATTGGTGCCGGTTTCTGTGCGGATGGCGCTGTTGACGCCAATGACTTCACCGCGCAAGTTCAGCAGCGGTCCACCAGAATTACCGGGGTTGATGGCCGCGTCTGTCTGGATGACCTGGGGCAAAGAGTAACGGCCGCCGCCCTCCACGGTGCGTTGGGAATCCAGCGTGCGCCCCAGTCCGCTAATGATGCCAATGGACATGGACCCCGCTTCGCCAAAAGGATTGCCGATGGCGATGACAAATTGGCCTACGTGAAGCTCATTCATGTCGCCCAGGGCAATGGGTTGGGCCGTGGGGGATAAACTTTCAACCTTGATCACGGCCAGATCGCTGTCTACGTCTGTGCCCACGATTTCGGCGCGGCTGCGGTAGCCATCGGCAAAGATGACTTCAAAAGCATCCCCATCGGCGACGACGTGGTTGTTGGTGATGATGTAGCCATCGCTGTTGTACACGAAGCCGCTGCCCGTACCCAGCGGGAATTCCTGGTCGTCAAAGGTGTTATAGACGAAGATGTGGACGACGGCCGGATTGACCTGTTCATAAACAGTCACCAGTTGGTCTTGCAGGTCGAAGCTGAGATTGGTGGTAACGGCCGTATCTCCCGCTACCGGCACGTTGACGGCTGCCGGGGTGGGCAGTTGCGCCTGCACCGTAGCCACCACGTCCTGGACGATGGCGTCTGTATTGATGACGGCCGTTTCCGGGGTGACGCTGGATACTTGACAGGCCAGCGTGGGTAAAAAAAGAAAAACGAGGAAAAGGAAGAGGTAAAATTGGCGTGTTCGGGTCATGAATTGGTCCTTATAAAGTTGGTCTACGAAGTCGCCAAATATGAATGAGCGCCTGCCGGATGCATCTCTTCACGTGAGGCAACGTCAGAATTGCTTTAGCAGCCGTGACGTTTTCACGCGGGTAATTTCCACAACTCGATTTCTATTGTTGGGGGAAGGCTGCCCGTAAAACTCTTTCCGGTTAGGCCATGGGGAGGCATCGGTCGTAAACATGCTGGAAAAAATTACCACGCTGGTCGCCATTTTATGTTTCACGTGTCGTGTTCGCGCTCTGACGATGCAGGAAACGGCCGTAAGCCCTTTCTCATATTAATCGTATTGTAAGTTTGTGCTGTGATAGATGTCAAGTCAGGTGAGAAGTTTCCCACGTAACGCTAACTCATCATAACGACGACGGAACACTGACGACTGAAAACCGGCCCACGGTTGTTACAGAGGCAGGCTGAAGGTGAGTTGGCGCCCCTGATTCGCGGCTGGTTTATCGGCGCGGAAGCAGTGGATGAGTCCCTGCAAATCTGCCTCTTTTTGTACAGTAAAACCGGCCTCTTGCAGCAGTTCGCGCCAATCATCCAACGAGCCTAGCTGGAGCGCACCCGGTCCCATCACCAGCCAGTTGGTCTGGCTGCGTACTCGTTCGGCCATCAGGACACGGCCGTTCGGCGTGAGAATCCGGTAGATTTCTTGCAGCAAAGCCAGCCGGTCGCCTCGCTGCCAGAATTCAGAGGCGACCCGGTGCAAAATGACGGTGGAAACGCTGGCATCGGGTAGAGGCAGAAGGTCAACACGGCCGTTTTGCCACACCAGGCGCGGGTCGTTGGCCGCATGGGGCTGGCGGACGCGGTAACGCTTCAGGCTTTGGCTGGTCGCCCACTGCGGATTGTACACATCTATCACGTAGATTTTGCCACTGGTCAGGCGGCGGCTAAGCTGCAAAGCAAAATCACGTACTCCCAGGTCCACGTAAACAAACGTGTCTGTCGCCCGGAGTTGGCCCATGTCGAACAACACATGATAAGGTTGCAGCCCGGTGAAGTCATAAAGCTGGTGGGCTGCCCACAGAGCTGCGACCAGGAAGTAACTCAACAGCAGCAGCAGCGCCATAGACAGCGGCACAAACGACAGCCAGCCTTGTTGCAGGCTGACGCCAATAAGCAGCAGCGCCAGCACAATTCCCACGTAAGCCAGCACGTAAATGGGCCAGTTGGCCCGCACGTGGCGTATTGCGCCACTGTAAGGCGATTTGTGTCTCATCGGGGCGTAAGTATAACCATCATCCGTCAATCTCCAATCTCCAATCGCCAATCCTATGCTACAATTCCAGCCCATGAACTACGACCTCGTGATAAAAAATGGGACGGTGGTAACGGCCGTTGCCACCTATCAGGCAGACATCGGCATTCGCGGCGAACACATCGCCGCCATTGGCGAAGATTTGCACGGGGAGCGCGAAATGGACGCCACAGGCAAGCTGGTCACGCCGGGAGCCATAGACCCCCACGTTCACCTGCAAATGCCCATCGGCGACTTCACCTCCACCGATGATTTCTTCACCGGCACGCGCGCCGCCGCCTTTGGCGGCACAACCACCATCATAGACTTCATCGAAACCGCGCCGCAGGAAACCATGCTCCAGGCCCTGGCCGCCCGCCGCGCCAAAGCCGATCCCAAAGTGGTCATTGATTATGGCCTGCACATGACCATCGGCCCTGGCGACATTGCCAAATTAGACCAGATACCAGGCGCTTACGCCGCCGGCTGTGGCAGCTTCAAGCTCTACATGGCCTACGGCCTGCGCCTGAGCGACGGCCAGCTCCTACAAGCCCTGGAAGCGGTGCGCGACGTGGGCGGCCTGCCGGTAGTACACGCCGAAAATTGGGACGTGATCACCACACTGATTGCCCGCAATCTGGCCGCCGGGCGCGTGGAGCCGCACTGGCATCCGCGCAGCCGCCCCGCTGAGTTGGAAGGGGAAGCCGCCGGGCGCGTCATTGACATTGCCGCATTTGTGGGCACGCGGCTCTACATTTTCCACGTCTCCTGCCAGGAGACGGTGGCCCGCATTGCCGCGGCGCAGGCGCGCGGTCTGCCCATCACCGGCGAAACTTGCCCGCAATATTTGCTGGCCGACTGGTCGCTCTATGACCGGCCGGGCGTGGCCGGGGCGCTGCCGGTCTGCTCGCCGCCCATCCGGGCGTTGGCGGAGCAGGCTAACCTGTGGCGAGCGTTGGGCCAGGAGCATTTGCAAGTGGTATCCACCGACCACTGCCCCTTCACCGCCGCCGAAAAAGAGAGCCGTCTGGGCGATTACAGCCGCATCCCCGGCGGCGTGCCGTCCATCGAAATTCGCTACCCGGCGGTGTACCATTATGGCGTGGGTGGCGGCCACCTGACGCTGAACCAGTGGGTGGCGGTGTGCTGCACCAACCCGGCGCGGCTCTTTGGCTTTGCCCGCAAAGGCGACATCGCCATCGGCTATGACGCCGACCTGGTGATTTTTGACCCAAACCGCGAAGTCACCATCTCGCCGCAAACGCTGCACGAGGCGGCCGGTTGGACGCTTTACGACGGCCTCACCGTCCGCGGCTGGCCGGCGACCACCATCAGCCGCGGGCGGGTGGTGGTGGATGAGGGGCAGTTTGTAGGGAAGGCGGGAAACGGCCGTTTCATTCCCCGTCACTTTTAGCATGAAGACCAAAGATTGAAGATGAAAGATTGAAGCGGCGGCGTCCTTCAATCTTCAATCTTTTATCTGCCAAACACAACCATGACACAACACACGACACTCAATCTGGCCGGTTTCCAGATCGGCCATGCGACGGATGAGGAATTTTACACGGGCTGCACGGTGATTTTGTGCCCGGAGAACACGGTCGGTTCGGCCGATGTGCGCGGGCCGGCGCCGGGCAGCCGGGAAACGGCGCTGCTGGCTCCCGATAAGCCCAATCATTACGTGAACGCGGTGCTGCTGACAGGCGGCAGCGCCTTTGGCCTGGCCGCCGCCGACGGCGTGATGCGCTATCTGGCGGAGCGGGGCATCGGCCACCACACGCCCATCAAGCCAATCCCGATTGTGCCCACGGCCGTTGTCTTTGACCTCGGTTTCAACTGGGGGCAAAAGCATCCGGACGCCGATATGGGGTATGCCGCCTGCCTGGCGGCCGGCGCTGGTCCCATCCGGCAGGGCAACGTAGGCGCGGGCGCGGGCGTGACGGTGGGCAAGTGGGGCGGCTTTGAGTACATGATGAAGGGCGGTTTTGGCGCGGCCAGCATGACCATCGGCGAACTGGTGGTGGGGGCGATGGCGGTGACTAACCCCGTGGGCGACGTGCTGAATTGTGACAATTCGGTGTTGGCCGGGGCGCGGCAGGCAAACGGCCGTTGGCTGGCCGATGCCCACCCGCTGCGTTACATCTCCGAGGAACGGATGCCCCTGTCTGGCACAAACACCACACTGGTAGTGGTCTGGACGAATGCGCAGATGACGCGGCCGGAAGCCCATCGCCTGGCCCAACGCGCCCACGATGGCATGGCCACGGCCGTGCGCCCCATCCACACCACCCACGATGGCGACACCGCCTTCGCCCTGGCTTCCGGCGAGATAGATGCGCCATTTAATCAGGTCGCCAACGCCGGTGCGGAAATGGTCGCCGAGGCCATTCGCAACGCTGTACGTTTTGCCGTCTCGCTGCCCCGCGCGCCGGGGTTGGCCGACGGATGAGATTGGTCTAATCCTTGAGCTTGGACCAATCTGGAGGTATTTATGACGGGTATCATCACGGTTTTTGGCAGTTCGCGGCCGCAGCCGGACAGCGCGGCTTATCGAGAGGCGCTGACGGTGGGCAGGCTGCTGGCCGAGGCGGGTTATGCGGTGGCCACCGGCGGCTACATGGGCACGATGGAGGCCGTGTCACGCGGGGCGGCGGAAGCGGGCGGCCACGTCATCGGCGTGACTTCGGCGCAGATTGAGACGTTTCGCCCCATCCCGCCCAACCGGTGGGTAAAGGAAGAGATTCGCAAGGAACTGCTGCGCGACCGGGTGGCGCATTTGGTAATGGAAAATGACGGCATGATTGTGCTGCCGGGGGGCATTGGCACGCTGTCGGAGATGGCGTTGGCGTGGAGTTTGATGCAGGTGGGTGATATTGGGCAACGGCCGTTGGTCTTGCTTGGCCCTACCTGGCGTGATACGTTGACAACTTTCTTCGACGCCGACTACATCCGGGCGCAGGATTACAGCCTGCTGCAATTTGCCGATACGCCGGAAACGGCCGTGGGGTTGAT
>CALFEW010000126.1 GCA_937958365.1 uncultured Chloroflexota bacterium
GCCAGATGGTGGCTGAACGTGATGGCAACAGCCGTATGGCAACCACCATGGTTGCCGTAGTCTTTCAGGGCAAAAACGCTTACATCGCCAACGTGGGCGACAGCCGCGGCTATTTATGGCGCGACGGCCGTATCCAACAAATCACCAAAGACCAGAGCCTGGTCGCCAAATTGTTGGAAGAAGGGGCCATCACCGCCGAAGAGGCCGAATACCACCCCCGGCGCAACGTCATCCTCTACAGTCTGGGTTCCGAAAGATCGCCCAAAATTGACCTGTTCGAGAAAACCATGCAGCCCGGCGACATCGTCTTTCTATGTTCCGATGGCCTCATCCGCCACGTTTCCGATGATGAACTGGCCCACATGATCATTGCCGCCGAACCGGCGCAGGCGACCCAAAACCTGATCGAACTTGCCAATAGCCGCGGCGGCCAGGATAACATCTCCGCAGCCATTTTGCTCTACGACATCTCGCCTGATCTCCTCACCGCCCAAACGCAACATTTCAGCCCGACCTCCACCAATCCCCCTGCTGCACCGGGAACGGCCGTTGCGCCCCATGCCAGCCGCAAAAAAACAAAAAATCTTTGGGGCCTTACTCTGGCCCTGACCATCTTACAAACTTTTCTCATCATCAGTTTATGGGCCTGGCTGTTTACCTGAGACTACCCACTGCCAGCATTTAACATCTTCCATCACGCTCGACCCGACGACAACCAATGATCAAGCACCATTGGCGGACTGAAAAACGGCCGTCCGCAAACACCCTATACCCAGCCCAATCCTATACACGACCTGAATCTGTCGGCGCTGCATCCGGCGTTGTGCCACTGGCGCGCCACAGTAAAAATTGACAAACGCTGCATCCTGATGGACGCCACAACCTGGCAGTCCTCGGAACCTGACAAAACAAACGGAGGCTTTATGAATTCTAAATTACGTATCGTCCCGCTCGGCGGGCTGGGCGAAATCGGCAAGAACATGACCGTCATTGAATATGGTGACGAAATCCTGATCGTTGACGCCGGCGTCATGTTCCCCGAAAATGACATGTTGGGCATTGACCTCATCATCCCCGACTTTAAGTACCTGATGGACAAACTAGACAACATTCTGGGCATCCTCGTCACGCACGGCCACGAAGACCACGTGGGCGCGCTGCCCCACCTGATGGAACACGTCCACGCCCCCATCTACGCCACACCGCTCACCATCGGCCTGATTGAAGTCAAACTGCGCCAGGCCGTCCGCGACCGGGTTGACCTGGTGGAAATTCAGGCCGGCGAAACGCTCTACATCGGCTCCTTCAAAGTCGAACCGTTCCACGTCGCCCACAGCATCCCCGACTGTGTTGGCTTTGGCATCACCACACCGGTCGGCCTCATCATCCACACCGGCGATTACAAATTCGATCATACCCCGGCCGATGGCTGGCCGCCCGACTTCGCCAAGCTGGCCGAATTTTCCGAGCGCGGCGTGTTGTGCCTGCTGGCCGATAGCATCAACGCCGACCGCCCCGGCTGGACGCCATCGGAAATGGTGGTTGCTGAGGCGTTCGACGCCCTGTTCCGCAAAGCGGAAGGGCGCATCATCGTGGCGACTTTTGCCTCGCTCATTTCACGCATCCAGCAGGTAGCGGATATGGCTCAGAAATACGGCCGTAAACTCGCCATCACCGGCCGTTCCATGCGCGACAACACCAAAATGGCGACGCGCCTGGGCTACCTGGACATCCCCGACAACCTGGTCATAGACATCAGCCAGACAGCCAATCTGCCCGACAAACAGGTCGTCATCATGGCGACCGGCTCACAAGGCGAGCCATCGGCGGTGATGGGACGATTAGCCAGCGGGCGGCACAATCGTTTCCGCATCCACGAAGGCGACACCGTCGTTTTCTCCGCCCACCCCATTCCCGGCAACGAGGAACTGGTCTTCCGCACCATCAACCGCCTCTACCAGCGCGGCGCCAACGTGCTGTACGAACGCATCGCCAACGTCCACGTCTCCGGCCACGCCAGCCAGGAAGAGATGAAACTGCTCATCAACCTGGTGCGTCCCAAATTCCTGGTTCCCATTCACGGCGAACTGCGCCACCTGAAGCAGCACGCCGAACTGGCGCGGCAGTTGGGTATCCCCGCCGAAAATATCGCCGCAGTAGAAAATGGCACGCCTTTGGAATTGGACGAAAACAGTCTGACAATTTGCCCGCGCCTGCCGGGCGGCTACGTGTTTGTGGATGGCTCGGCCGTGGGCGACACCGGCTGGTCCATTGTGCGTGATCGGGAAAAACTGGCCGAAAACGGCTTCTTTATCGCCATCGTCACCACCAACGAACGCGGCGACGTGTTGAAGCAACCGGAGTTTATCTCGCAAGGGCTGGCAAACATGGACGATGAAGAGCTACGCGAAGGGGCAGAGGAAACCGTTGCCCGTGTGCTGCGCCAACACGCCGACAACCCCGATGGCCTGGCCGGTAAACTGGAAGGCGCTCTCAGCCGTTATTTGTACGACGAAACGCGGAAACGGCCGTTCATCAAAGCCATCTTGAAATGAGCGATAAGCTGTAAGCGATAAGCTGGTAGCTACCAGCTTATCGCTTTACGGCACAGGCATGGCGCAGCGAAAGCCCACGTTGGCCTGGGCCACCAGCGGATCAAACGAACTGCGGGCCACCGTCTCCACTTCGTCGGCGGCAGACAGCCAGGAGCCGCCGCGGATGGATTTAAATTCCCCTTCCGTTGGGCCGCGTGGATTCACGTCGTTGCCTTCCCGGTAGTAGCTAAAGCCGTACCAATCGCCCAGCCACTCGACCACGTTACCGGCCATGTCATACGCGCCGATGGGGGAACGGCCGTCCGGGTATGTGCCCACCGGCGCGGCAAAACGGTAACCATCGTCGTAATTGGTGTCGCGGCTGCTGTGCGTGCAGTTCACGTCGCAAAAATTCAGCTTGTTGCCATCAAACGAATCGCCCCAGGGAAACCGATACTTCGCCGCTTCCACCGGGTCAAAACTGGCGGCCATCTCCCACTCCGCCTCCGAAGGCAGGCGCGCGCCGCGCCATTCACAAAACGTCTGCGCGTCGTACCAATTCACAAAAATCACCGGGTAATCGTTGAAGGCAGCGTTGCCATAATAATTTTCACTGGAAACACGCGGCACACGGCAGGCCCCTGCGTCTACGCATTGGGTATATTGGCCGACCGTCACCTCGGTTTCATCCATGAAAAAGGCATCCATCTGCACCAGGCGCAACGGCCGTTCATCCCGCTCCCCCTCGTCATCCCCCATCGGAAACGTCACCGGCGGCACGTACAACATGCGCGAACCCGTCTCGGTGATGAATGGCTGCGGCGTCGGCGTGGGCAGCGTGGTCGGGCGCGGCAGCGGCGATGGCGTGGGCGCGATGGCCGTCAGCGCGGCCACCACCGCCGATTCAATCGTCGCGGTGGCTTCCGGCCCGCCAATGGTGTCGTCGGCGGCGTTGAGGTTAACCAGGCTTATCGTTACGCCCAGGGCAATGACAATGAGCAGCAGCGCCAGCAGCGCCCAGGTGGTGCGCCGGGTTATTTGCTTGCCGCGGCGCGGCGGCGTCGGACGCAGCGCCGGGGCCAAAACCTGTGGGTCCGGTGTGCGGCGCAGCTCGCTAACTTCCGGGGCCGGACGGCCAGACGGCCGTTCCAGAGCGCGTGAAAACTCAACGGCCGTCTCATAACGCACGTCGGGTCGCAAAGACATGGCCCGGTTGGCCACAATCGAAAGGTAGGGTTCCACGTCTGGGTTAACTTCCCGCGCCGGTTTCAAATCGGCCAGGCCACTTTCCCGGCTGAGGGCGTTGGGCGGCGGCGCGCCGGTGAGCAAAGTGTAAAGCGTCGCCCCCAGGCTGTAAATATCACTGACCGGCGTCACTTCCTGGCGCGCCTGCTGCTCTGGCGAACCGTAACCTTTGTCGTGCGGGCGCACGCCCAGCCCTGGCAGGCCGCTGTCTACCAGAAATACATCACCGGCCGGCGTCAGGCGAATGTTGGCCGGTTTGACGTTCAGGTGGAGCTGGCCCTTGCTGTGCAAATAGTCCAGCGGCTTGCAGGCGGCTTGCAGCCAGACGATGACCAGATCAGAAGGCAGCGGGCCGTATTGGGTCAGCAGGCTTTGCAAATCCACGCCATCCACATAGGCGCTGACGATGTATTGGCCCACATCTTCCAGGGCGAAATGGTCGAGAACGGCCGTAAGCTGTGGATGCTGCAATTCGCTCAGGCGTCGGGCTTCGGCGCGGAACAATTTCTGCGTCTCGACGGAGGGGTCGAGGTATTCCTTGACGGCCACGTCGCGCAAATCGGCCATGTCCCACGCCCGATAGGTGCAGCCATACGCCCCCGCCGCCAGCAAACTGACGATGCGGTAACGCTTGTTGAGAATTTCACTGGGGAGTAAAGGCATAGGGAATTGTGAATTGTGAATTGTGAAGTATGAATTGTGAATGGGGAAGCCCTCTACCCCATCACCCGCTCATCCGCGAGATGGCGGATTACGGATTACCGAATACGGGTACCCAGGGTTATCTACGGCCGTTCACCTCTTCAAAGCGCCGCAGCTCTGTTGGGTAATAAGCCGCACCGCCAATGGCTGAAATCATCTCGGCTTCGATGTGTACCGATTGCGCCGACGGCCGGGCAAAGCGGCGCAGCATGGCATAATCGCTGGGAATGATGGCCTGCCGGTCATGCAGCCGGGCGATGTCCGTTGGGGTGAACCAGCCAACCGCACCTTCTGTTTGCTCAACGGCCGTGCCTTCCGGCGCAGCCAGTTCACATACCAGCAACAAAAAATGCGCGCCCGGCAAATCGTCGGCGGGCGGGGCCACACGCTCGCTGACCACGCCGCACAAAGCCACAAAATCGGCGACCAGGCCGGTTTCTTCGCGCACTTCACGGGTAACGGCCGTAGCCAACGTCTCGCCAAAGTCCCATTTGCCACCCACCAAAGCCCACTGCCCACGATAAGTGGTCGCCTGGCGCTGAATCAACAGGTAATGCGGCTCCGCATCCTCTTGCTCCCGCCGGATAATCGCCACCACAATCGGGGCCGGAAACGCCTGCTGTCGCCAGCGCTGCCCGGTCGGCAAATTGGGTAGATCATCAAACATACGCCCTCCACCATCCATTTGCATCGTATAGAAGTTTACCGGATGATAGAGATGGCGGCGAATGAATTAATGAGCGCGACGCAAGACCAATCTTATCGAGGGTGCATTTTTATGAACGACGGAAGCAAAAAACTCATTCATGCGCTGTGGCGCATTTACAATCGGCCGGAGCGGCCGATCCCGTGGGCTTACGGCGGCAACCTGCCCTGGAACGAACCGGATTTTTCGGCGCGGATGCTGCGCGAACATCTGGACCAGAGCCACGGGGCGGCTTCGCGCCGCACGCCGGAGCGGCAGATTCAGTTGGATTGGTTATGGACGGCCCTGAGTTTGCAGCCTGGGGCGCACGTCCTGGATGCCACCTGCGGCCCGGGTCTTTACGCCGTGGACCTGGCGCGGCGCGGCTGCCAGGTGACGGGCATTGATTTTGGCCCGGCGTCCATCACCTACGCCCGCCAGTTGGCCCAGGAGGAAAACGTCGCCGACCGCTGCGCCTTTATCGAACAAGACGTGCGCGAGTATGCTGCGCCGGAGGGTCATTTTGACGCGGCTTTGTTTCTCTACGGCCAGCTTTCGGTTTTTAAGACGGAAGATACGGCGAAACTGCTGGCAACCATAGCCAGGGCGCTGAAACCCGGCGGTAAACTGACCGTAGAACTGCTGGACCCCGCACGGTTGGATAAAAAGGACAGCACGTGGTGGTTTACCGATGATTCGGGGTTGTGGGGCGACAAACCTTTTTTGCACCTGGGCGAGCGCATCTGGTACGAGGAGGCGCAGATTGCTCTGGAGCGGTTCCAGATTTTGCACCTGGAGACTGGCGAACTGGATGAGGTGCAGTTATGTGACCAGGCGTACAGCCCGGAGAGGATGGTGGCGATGATGAAGGAGGCGGGGTTTACGGCCGTTACCCCCCATCCCGCCTGGGCCAACCTGCCCCTCTATGACGCGCAAGAGTGGATCGTCTACATTGCTACCAGTTGATAGTTAGGAGTTTACTATCAACTCCCAACTATTAACTATCCCGCCTCAGGCTGGCGATGAAACCGACCAACAGACCGGCGGCCAGCCCCAACAGGCCAAAACCAAGCTGTTTGGCCCGCTGGCGCAGCGGCGAGTCGCCTGGCGACGGTTCGTAAGCAAACATGGGCGGGGACGGTAGTTCAGGTGGTGGCGCCGCCATCTCTTGAATGCGCTGGCGGCGCATTGCCACGGCAAAACTGGCCGGCCGAACTTTTGAGCCATACCGATTGGCAAACACCTGCGTAAACTCCGCGCCGAAGAAGAAAATCTGGGCTGAATAGTACAGGTAAAGCAGCGCGACCACCAGCGAACCGGCTGCGCCATAAGCCGACGCCGGACTGCTATAACGCAAATAGATGCTGATCAAATAGTTACCGGCGGTGAAGAGAACACTCGTGACCAATGCCCCCAACCACACGTCTCGCCAGGCCACCCGCGCATCCGGCAGCGTGCGAAAGATCACGGCAAACAACACAGTGGACAACAACAGCATAATCGCAAAAGTCGTCAGACCGCCTTGAACAACCGTGGCAACTTCCGGGAAATAGTCGGCCAGATATCCATTCAATATCGAAAGAATCGTATTTGCCAGAAAGGTCACAATCAACAAAAAACCAATGCCCAAGACCAGCACAAAAGCGGACAGACGAGTGCGGGCGAAGTAAACCAGGCCACCAAGACCGGTATGCGGCTCTGGTTCCACGCCCCAGATGGTGTTAAGCGCCCGTTTGAGATGGTTAAACACGCCCGTTGCGCCCCAGATCAGGATTCCCGCGCTGATTAACGAAGGCACAAGACCGGAAGATTGCTGGATAGAGCCTTGCAACATGCCGGCGATAAAGTCGGCTACGCCCTGGCCCAGGTTTTGCGCCGTCAGATTAATGATTAGCTCCTGGACGTTGGCCTGGCGTAGTACCCTCGTGGCAATGGCTACGGCCAGCACCAAAATGGGCGCCAGGGAAAACATGGTGTAATAAGCCAACGCGGCAGCAAAAATGGAGGCTTTGTCATCATTCCACTTCAGCCCGGCGTCACGAATCAACTCAAAAACTATACGAACATATTTCATGACAGTAACCCTCCCCAATGAAACTGGCGAGAGAGCCGCGCCAACAGCAACGGCCGTTTACAGCAGCACGGTTTCCAGGGAACGGCCGTTTCCCTCCGCCAGGTAAGCGCGCAAATTCTCCACAACCAGAGGCAGGCGCGGCAGTTTGTGCTGCTTTTTGCTGCGCAAAACGTAGGCCAACGCTTCCGCCTGGTCCACGGCTCGTTCCAGATATAAGGCCGTGGCGGCGTGGAGAAGCAGCTCCTGCTGCTCAAGCGGCAGCTCTTTCAAGGTATTGGCTAGTACACGTTGCAAGAGGCGGCGGCAGGTCTGGACGTGAACCCAGCCAGAATCTTCGGCGTAGGGCCAGGGCGGCGATTCGCCGACCGCTTTGGGCGGTGGCAAGAGCAGGTAAAAGGTGTCTTGGGTGACGGCGAGAACGGCCGTTAACGCCGGATAGACCAGATTAGGCACGATGGCAATGGTATGGGTGAACGGCCGTCCACTCATCTGGCTTAAAAAGGCGGGCAGCGGACTGTTCTGGAAAATGTGCGCCAGGTCCGATTGCGCCTCTTGCCAGGTGGCGGCGTGCTGCGCCCAGAACGCCGCCCAATCCAGATGCCGGCTGAAGTGGACCAGCCACATCTGCCACTGGTCGTCGTCGTACACGCTGGGCAGTGGTTCTTGCGGCTGCAATGCGGGCCAATTACAACGCAAAACGGCCGTAAACATCACATCCACCGGCCAGCCAATCTGCAAATGTTGATTCACACGCACCACGGCCGGCTCAGTCGCGGCAATGGCCGACACAAACTGCCGCGTCTGTTTGGCGTGGGGATGCACGGCATGAGTTTCGCTGGCCTGTTCCTGCTCCGGCCAGCGGCTGGCCGCCAGCAAAGCCATGGCCAGCCGCGCCCGATCATCAATTAGCACCTGCACCGCACGCTCAGACACGATAATCGTCCTCCTGTTTGGGCCACAACCGCCAGATAAAAATCAGGTACGCCACCGACGTCACCAGGTAAACCATTTGCATGGCGGCCGTCGAAGGTGGCGTCTCCGCCGGAACCATAACCACCCAGGCGGTAAAACTCTGGACTGCCTGAATGATCACTATCCCTAACAGGCTGCCGGTACGCAGCCGAATGATGCCGTAAAACAGGCCCCACAATAGAAAGTACAGCAAACTGGTCAGGCTGCCATAAAACGATTCCTGGAAGGTGAGAAAGCCGACCACGCCAAAAAGGACGCCGCTGGCGATGGCGGCCGTCAGCGGGCCGCGCCAATCGGC
>CALFEW010000127.1 GCA_937958365.1 uncultured Chloroflexota bacterium
GGGACAGCCTTGCCCCACACACTGGCCCAAGATACCCCCGGCGGCCAGGGCATACAGCGATTGTACAATCTGGAAGGCGCGATCATCGGCGTCGGGCCAGGGGTTCCACCAGGCGTCCACGCGCAAGGCGACCAGATCAAACGCAAAGTAGGCAAAAATCCCGGCCAGCAGCAGCAGCCCGCCCCCGACCAGAACAAAACGGCCGTCACCGGTCGCCATGTACAGCAGCGACAGAAAGACGATGAAAAACAGCGTCGCTGCGCCCAAATCACGCTGCCACACCAGCAAGACGATGCAAAAGCCCCACATCAACAACAGCGGGGCCAGATAAGACAAAATGCCCGCCCAGCCTTTCTCCCGGCTGGCGGCCAACGCCGCTTCGCGTTCGTCAAAATAGCTGGCGAGAAACACGATCAACAACAGCTTTAGCAGTTCGGAGGGTTGGAAGTAAACCTGGCCGACGAAGGGAATGGGCAGCCAGAGCGCCGCGCCATAGCCGGAGGGATTGACGCCAAAAACGAGGGTGGCGGCCAGCAGCAGCAGCCCGCCGGTCAGCCAGGTGTAGCGATAGCGGCGCAGCAGGCGCAAGTTGTGGGGGAGGATGGTGATGGCCAGCAGCACGGCCGTTCCCAAAACCAGCCACACCACCTGCCGCGCCAGGAAATTGACCGCCAGCCGGTCAATCAGCACCAGCCCCCAACCGGTTAACAGAGCCACCAGCGGCAAAATGAACGGGTCGCGCCGGGGTTTAAAGCGGTGCAGCGTCAGGTGCGCTGCGCCCATCAACAACAACCAGACTCCCGGCGCCCACAAATGCTGCCAGCGCAATGCGCCATCCACCGCCAGGCTCAGCGCCACAGCGTTGACCAGGACAAAGGCGGCAGCGATGAGAAGTAGGGTGGCCTGGCGACGGCCGTTCTGTTCTTGCGCTTCTTCTTCCAGGGCAAAATGGTGCATACGGCCGTTAACCCGGAACCTGGTCCAGATAATGACCCAGCAGCGGCGCCAGCATCGCCTTCGTTTGCGCCGGAATACGGCCGTGATCAGTAATCAGCGCATCGCGCAGCGCCGTGTGGGCGGCAAACTCCCCGGCCCAATCATCCATGTGGCTGACCAGATGACGAATCGCCTGCTGCGCCAGATCGGTATTGTGGTGGAGAACGCGAATGACCTGCTCCACCGTGACCGGCGCTTCGCTGTTATGCCACACATCGTAATCGGTGATGTGGGCCATGCAGGCATAAGCCATCTCCGCCTCTAGCGCCAGAAACGCTTCCGGGCTGGTGGTCATGCCGATGATGCTCATGCCCCATTGGCGGTAGACGTTGGATTCTGCTTTGGTGCTAAAGCGCGGTCCTTCGACGGTGATAAATGCGCCGCCGGTGTGGACCGTGCCGTCACAGGCTTGCACAGCCTGGCCCAGCGCCGCGCTGAGTTCCGGCGAAAATGGCGACGCCACGCTGACGTGGGCGACCAACCCGTCTTCAAAGAAGCTAGACGGCCGTTTCCGGGTATTGTCGTAAATCTGGTCGGGGATAACGACGTGGCCGGGCGCGTAATCTTCGCGCAGCGAACCGCAGGCGCTGACGGCGATGATATAACGCACGCCGAGCGTTTTGAGGGCGAAGATGTTGGCGCGGTACGGCACTTCCGTCGGGTTCAGGACATGGCCACGGCCGTGCCGCGGCAAGAAAGCCAGGCGACGGCCGTACAGCGTGCCCAGAGTTAATTTATCCGATGGTTTGCCAAAAGGTGTACTAATTTCCACCTCTTCCACGTTCGTAAGGTCCGGCATGTCATACAAACCACTGCCGCCAATAACTGCCAGTTCAATGTTTGCCACAATCATAGCTCCTTGTTCAACAGGTGCGCCACACTTCCCGAAGTGTCTGACGCTTTTAAGATTTGCGCGCCTGGGTCAGAGTTGCTTCCAGGCTGCTAATCTTTTCTGTCGTCACTTGTTTCATCTGTTTGATAAACTGCTGCTGTTTATTCACCATTTGTTGCGCTTGCTGCAATTGCAATTCGCGCTCGATGAGGGTGGATTGGATTTCCGCCAGGCGCTGCCCCTGCTGGGCCGTTTCGCGCAAATGCCGCTGCAAATCTGTGTCGGCCGCTTCCAATTGCATCTGCTTCTGGCGCAGGTTTTCCTTTAGATGACGAATTTCGCTCTCAGTATTGTCCTGCCGATCCTGCAACTGTCGCTGCAACTGCTCAATAACTTGCTGCCGTTGGTCCAATTGTGCCGCCATTGTCTGATGGTCGCCGCGCAGCCGTGTTAATTCCGCTTCTTGTTGGGCGGCCACTTTTTGGCTCTGTTTTAGAGCCGATTGGCTGGTTTCCAGGTTTGCCTGATGCCACAACAACTGCTCCTGATAGCCATCCGCCTTCTCTTCGGCGGCGGCTAACTGGGTTTTCAGGGCCTCGATTTGCTCTGACGAAAGCAGTTTGGTGGGCTGCTGCTGAATTCTTGCCAGATCAGCTTGGGTTGCCGCCCAATTGGCTTCCAGTTCGGCATATTGGCGGCGTAAATTGGCTGTTTCCTCTTCTTGTTTGAAGAATTTTGCTTTGGCCAGTTCCATCTGCTTCATCAAGATGGCGTTACGGGACTGCACCGGTTCCAGTTCGGCTTTGAGCTGGCTGTTGAGGCTGGTCAGCGAACGAATGGTCTCATCGCTGCCGGCCAGCAGGATTTTGGCGGATTCGGTTTCGTTGTTCAGTTGTTTTTGCAGTTCATCCAGGCGAATTTGGGCGCGTGTCCATTCGCTCTCAATTTGTTTGCGTTGATCACGCAGCATATTGTTCACGTCGCTGCTCTGTTCCAACTGCTGCCGGGTGATGTCCAGTTCTCTCTCTAAGTCCTTCACCCGCGCTTCGGTGGTCTCGGCCAATTCTTGCCAGCGTTGCAGGGCGTCTTCCTGATCAGAACTGTGTACCAGGCTGGCTTGCAGCGCGGTTTCGATGTTGTGGACACGGCCGGTGAGCGTATCCACCTGTTGCAATGCTTCGTGCAGGTGGGTGTCTACGCCAACCTTGGCTGAAGTCAGTTCTCGAAAAGCGGCTTCTTTTTGTGCGTAGACTTCGCGCAGTTCTTCTAGTTCCTGGTTGGTCCGGGCCAGGGTTTCCTGGGCCAGGGAGAGTTCGCGGCTCTGGCGTTCAAGCTGCGTATCGCGCAGTTGGAGGGCGTCGCTTTTTTCTTTGGCTTGCTGCTGCCAGGCGGTCAACTGGGTGCGGGTGGTTTTCAGCTCTTCGCGGACGGTCGTAAGCTGGTTGGTCGCTTCGCCGGCGATTTCGGCCAGGCGTTGGTCGAAGGTTTCTTCGAGTTCGGTGCGGGCGGCCAGGGCCACGGCCGTTTCCATTTGCAATCGCTGCCGTGCGTCCAGGTCGCTGTTGTCGCGCAGGCGGTGGTGTTCCGGTTTGAGTCCGTTGGGCGGTGTGTGGGAATCATCGTGCGCCAGCTCTTTTGGCGGCTGACGGCCGTCCAACAAAGCCTGGCATTCGGTTTCCGCCAGAGTGTGGACCCAACCGCGAATCAACCCGCCCGGCTCCACGTGGAAGCGCACCGTGTAAATGTCGCCCCAAATCTGACCCTGGGCTTGCACTGTGACTTCCTGGCTAACGGCCGTGCCGGCCAATAATCCGGCTACCACAATTTGCGGGGCGAATACATTGCCCACCACCGTCGCCCCGGCAGCGACAGCCACCGGCTGCGTTTCATAAACATCGCCGACCAGGTAGCCGGAAATCTCGCGCCAGGGTTGTCCGCGCCGAAAAATAGTAAAACGTCCCAGGCCATTTGCTTTTGCGCTGCCGATTGTCATGCGAGGCTCTTTCTATTCCCGATATGGGCGCAACGGTCATTGCGCTAACGGCCGTTGGTGCAACGGCCGTTGCGCCCCTGTAAAGCCTGAAAACGTATGATCAAACCATACGCCGGTACAATTATAACCTTTCACCGGCAAAGCGGAACCTAAAAAGGCGTGATTTTTTGATTCCTCATTGAATCGTTAGACCGGCTCGTCTTGTTATGTCTGGCTATCTCTGTTAAACTGCTGTCACATGAAAAACCGGGATCGTCTAGGCGCTTTTTTCCCCTGGTTGGGCCTCATTTTGCTGCTGCTTTTACCAGGAGCAGGCTATTCAGCACCCGCGCCCGCCGCCGCCTATACCGGCAAACTGCACATCGCTGGCCCCTTGCAATTAGACGTGAAGGTGACGCCGCCCATCGGCGCGCCGGGCGATACCCTCTTGTTGGAACTCTCGCTGATTAATCTGGATCAAGTTACCTATACCCCTGAAGTGAATTTGCAATTGCCTCTGGGCCTGCGCCTGGATGCGACTCGTTTGCCGGCCGGGGCGACGGCCAATCTTCAAGCCCACCGCCTGGACTGGCTCCCGGTCGTTTCGGCCAATGGTGGCGTGCAGCAATTTTCCCTGCCGCTGCGCATCGAAACGGCCGACATCCTCAACCCGGAACAGACGATAACGGCCGTACTCAAAGCCGACGGCGTGGAGCAGCGGGCCACCACCACACTCTGGATTGGTATTCCGCCGCAAATAAACAGCCTGCTCACGCCAGGACAGGTCTCGGTGGGTCTGCCTTTCCAACTACGCGCCGACCTGAGTGGTCCCGGCCCGTTCACCCAG